>NC_020294.1:600000-833125 GCF_000340795.1 Candidatus Kinetoplastibacterium desouzaii TCC079E
ATCAGGAATATCCCAAAAAACAACATTTGAGAAATCTCTTTTTAAATTTTCTAGAATATCTAAGTTAACTATTGGGTTCTTAAAAAAACTACCAACATTCCCAATATTAGCTGGATCAGGAATTTTTTCTCTGCGAATCTCACAAATAACATTAAAAACATCTCTCGGAGTAACGTTATCAACATTAATTCTTTCTACTAAACCAGGGTAAGTTAATACTGGCTTCCATTTTTTTTCTAAAGAAAATCTCACAGAAACTATAAAATAATTATTTTTAGATTTGTTTTTAAAAATACTATTTCTATATGAAAATTCGCATTCATCCGAGTAAAGCTCAAGAAAAATATTATTTTTAGGATCCCAAACTACGACACTATAACAATATTTTGAAAACTCAACGCCATAAGCCCCTATATTCTGCACTGGAGCACCTCCAACTGTACCTGGGATTAAAGCTAAATTCTCAAGACCATACCATCCATTAACAAGACAAAAATCTACTAATTCATGCCAAGATTCACCTGACCCAACTTCTATCAAAACACTATCATCACTATCATACAGAACAGATATTCCAAAAAAATTTAATTTCACTATCAAAGAATTAATAACATTATGAGATAAAATAACATTACTACCACCTCCTATAATAAAAACATTAGGATATTTATTATAATTATGAAAAACAAACTCTAAATCTTTAACTTTGCTTATTGTTAAAAAATTGTTTGTGTGTATGTCTATTCCAAAAGTATTAAAACTTTTAAGATTTTGATAACAAGGTTTCAATTAGAAAGACTCTAAAATATAAAATAACAGATAAAAAATAATAAATTATTATTTAAGTTAATTAACATGCTACATATTAGCATGTTAATTAAATATAATCTTTGCAAAAAAAAATATATTAGTTATAATAATTAACATTGTTACCTATTATTAAAAATAGATACATTAATGTTAAAGCCTAAGCCTTTTGACAACATTATGTACATTGCTAGAAAATGCGGGAATAGCTCAGTTGGTAGAGCGCAACCTTGCCAAGGTTGAGGTCGCGAGTTCGAGACTCGTTTCCCGCTCCATTTTACCTGTTAATTATTTTTTTGTTAGAACTGGCGCA
This sequence comes from Candidatus Kinetoplastibacterium desouzaii TCC079E, assembly GCF_000340795.1. Classification (NCBI taxonomy): domain Bacteria; kingdom Pseudomonadati; phylum Pseudomonadota; class Betaproteobacteria; genus Candidatus Kinetoplastidibacterium; species Candidatus Kinetoplastidibacterium desouzai. The sequence goes on from NC_020294.1 coordinate 601,121, forward strand.
ATGGCAGAGTGGTCATGCAGCGGATTGCAAATCCGTTTACGGCGGTTCAATTCCGTCTTGCGCCTCCAACATTTAGCAAATAATTTTGTTTAGTTCTCTTGTTCTTTCTTTGCAAAATTTAAAATCTATTTATCCCCCCCCTTAAGCTTAATATGTCTATTATTTTTAATACATACCCTTTAGTAAAAAAAATATTATTCCAATTTAATCCTGAAACAGCTCATCATATAACTCTATTTTCCTTAAAACAGCTATATAAATATAGGTTTACTAGAAAGTTAACGCACTATTCAGCGTATCTTCCTACTAAAATAATGGGCCTGGATATTGCTAATCCTATAGGTTTAGCTGCAGGATTAGATAAAAATGGTATATGTATAGATCCACTAGGTAATCTTGGCTTTGGCTTCATTGAAATAGGAACAGTAACTCCTTATCCACAAGCAGGCAATAAAAAACCACGTCTTTTCAGAATTCCTGAAAAAGAAGCTTTAATAAACAGAATGGGTTTCAATAACCTAGGAATAAGCGAAGTAATAAAAAATATAGAAAAAAGCACATGGCAAAAAACAAATGGAGTTTTAGGAGTTAATATAGGAAAAAATTTAGATACATCTATAGATGACGCTATCAGTGATTATAACATCTGCCTTGAACATGTTTACAATTATGCTGACTATATAACTATAAATATCTCATCTCCTAATACCAAAAATCTTAGAAGTTTACAAAACAAAGAACACTTGGATTTATTTTTAAGAAAAATCAAAGAAAAACATCTTCAATTAGCAGATTTAAATGCCAAATATGTTCCTATAGCATTAAAAATCTCACCAGATCTTACAACAGAAGAAATAAATACCATTTGTGATTTTATTTTAAAAAATAAAATAGATGGGATCATAGCCACTAATACTACAATTTCAAGAGATATGATCAAAAATCTTAAAATTTCAAAAGAAAATGGTGGATTATCAGGAAGTCCATTGCACGAACTTTCTTTACAAGTTATAAAAAAACTAAAATCATTAGTAGGTAACGAAATAACAATTATAGGTTCTGGAGGAATAATAACGCCAGCACAAGCTAGAGAAACAATGTTAGCAGGAGCAAACGCATTACAATTATACACAGGACTTATATATAAAGGACCTAACATTATAAAAGAATGTATAAAAACTATTAACTCAGTAACAAGTTAATATATCAAACTTATGGCCTATGTATGATACTAACACCTGATAAAAAAATTGAACTATTAAAAAATAACGACAATAGTTTTCTAATAGCATGTCTTTGTGCAGAATGGTGTGGTATTTGTCGTGAATACAAATCTAAATTTCATGAACTGTCTGAAAAAATGACCGAACATTATTTTTATTGGATTGATGTAGAAGAAAACATAGACTTAATAAACGATGAAGATATAACAGACTTTCCAACTATTTTAATACAGAATAGAAGAAAAATATTTTTCCTAGGTCCAGTAAATACAAATATAAATCGCTTAATAAAGATTATCGGAAATATAAATTTGAATGACCAAAACATATCAACAAACATTCCCAATATATGGGAAAAATTAGAAAAAAATTAGATTGACAATCTAATCTCTTCCTGTACCACCTAATAAAATAGCTATTTTCTTTTCATTTCTTCTATTCTTATAATTTGCAGGTAATACAACTCTATTTTTAGAAACTCTTTTAGGTTCTAATAATGGATCTATATCTAACAAAATTGAACTTTTAAGACTATTTTTATCAAAAGAATCATCATAATTTGAGAAACTAGGCATGTTTAATTTTAAACGTGGAATCTTGCTTCCTGTAAATTTTTCTATATTTAATAAACATGTCTCTTCTTCATATGAACATAATGATATTGCTGAACCTTTATTATTTGCCCTTCCGGTTCTACCAATTCTATGAACATAATCCTCAGGGTTGAAAGGAACATCAAAATTTATAACATATGAAACGCCAACTACGTCAAGACCTCTTGCCGCAACATCTGTTGCTACTAAGACATTTAAACTACCGTTGCGAAAATTCTCTAAAGCTATTGTTCTATCAATTTGATTTTTATCCCCATGTATCGAATCACATTTAATATTTTTTGAAAACAAAAAACTTGATAATTTTATAGTTGCTAGTTTGGTATTAGTAAAAATTATTACAGACTCCAATGGTTTCGATTGAAGAATAAACAGAATAGCTAATAACTTATTTTGATTAGGAACCATATAAGAAATTTGCTCAACAGTATCAGCAATAGAATTAGGCACGGTAACATCTATCTCAACAGGATTATTCAAATAAGACAAACCTATCTTACGTATAGAATTACTAAATGTAGCTGAGAACAAAAGAATCTGTTTATATTTAGGCAAAGCATTTACTATTTTATCAACGTCAGGCATAAAACCCATATCTAACATTCTATCAGCCTCATCAAGAACCAATATAGATATATTCTGAGTATGTAAACTACCTTGCTCCATATGAGCTATCAGTCTTCCAGGAGTAGCAACAAGAATCTCCGAACCTAATCTTAATTTATCTTCTTGAGAGTTATGATCTGTACCTCCGAACAATACTAAACTACGTAAATTAGTATTCTTACTATATATTTTAATGCTTTCATACACTTGACTAGCTAACTCACGTGTGGGTACTAATATTAAAGACCGCAATAAATGACGCGCAGGAGACGAGCTAGGATTAGCAAATGGTAGTAATCTATTGATAATAGGCACAACAAAAGCAGCTGTTTTACCAGTGCCTGTTTGCGCTGCTCCTATAACATCCCTTCCTTCTAGGATTAATGGTATAGATTTCTCTTGAATTGGTGTTGGTTTAGTATGCCCAATAGAAATTATTGTATCCAATAAAATCTTGTTTAGACCAAAATCACTAAACGAGAAAGTAGAATCATCTTTCTCTATTTCTTTGCGCAAATTAAAATCATTTACATTATTCATCAAAATAATTATTCATATTAAAAGTCACTATTGTTACATATTTATCATTTATAATAAAATGTAGCTTGATAAATAAAAACACTAGAACATAACTATTTTGCCTAAAAATATAATATTTATATTGCAATGAAGTTAATATATTCAAAGCGTAAGTTAGTTCTTATAACCAATATACATCCTAAAACATCAGTCGAATCATAATACAAAAAATAGCAAAATGAAAACGAAAATATTACAAAACAACACAGAAAACATAAATCACCACACTAAATCTACTATACATTGTCCATCTTATAAAGAAGAAATATGGAATATGCACCCAAGAATAATTCTAGATATAGGAAATCAAGAAACAGTCAAATGTCCTTATTGCGGTAAAAAATACACAAGAAACGATATTTAATAACTTTATGTTAATGCAAAAAGGTGTATTTAAGAGATTATTTATACTTAACGCTGTTAAACAGTAAAAAATATTTTGCGGTCAAAAAAATATTTATTCGTATTAAAATATAAAAACAATAATCAAATCAATTTTATAAAGAATTTATAAAAAATATTATATGATTATATAAGAAACGATGTAATGATAAACACAATTAACAACTGCAACATACTATTTTAATAGTATGTTGCTAAGTAAATAATCACCATTTAATTATAAAAAACAACAAATTACAAAAAACATGAACCATGTTAAAAAAGCTATTTTCCCAGTAGGAGGAATGGGAAGTAGACTACTACCAGCAACAAAAACACTTCCTAAAGAAATACTTCCTATTATCAACAAACCTATAATCCAATATGCTGTGGAAGAAGCTCTGAAATCTGACATAACAGAGTTAATATTTATAACTGGTAGACATAAAAGACCTATTGAAGATCATTTTGATACAGCTCCAGAGTTAGAGCTATATCTTTTAAACAAAAAAAAATTTGACCTGTTAAATGCAATAAAAAGCATTGTTCCAAAAAAAACTAGCTGTATATTCATCAGACAACCAGGTCCTTTAGGACTTGGTCATGCAATTTTAAGTGCTGAACCAGTAATAAAAAACGAAAAATTTGCAGTAATATTACCAGATGATTTAATAGATGCAGATACTCCAACAATAAAACAACTAATTAATATATCTAATAAAGTTGACTCTAGCGTAATAGCTGTTGAAGATGTTTTATTAGAAGATATACAAAAATATGGAATCATCACACAAGAAAATGAATATAAAAATCAGAAAATCTCAAAAATTATTAACATAATAGAAAAACCTTGTATAAAAACAGCTCCTTCTAATACTGCTGTAGTTGGTAGATATATTTTAGAACCACATATATTTAAACATTTACAAAAAACACTTCCAGGATTAAACAACGAGATACAACTAACTGATGGAATTTCATCTCTCATGAAAGAGAAAAATATTTTTGCATATAGATATGATGGTATTAGATTTGATTGTGGTAACAAAACAGGAATGTTTAATGCAAACATATATTTTGGTAAAAAATATCACGGACTTGTTCCTATAAAGAACGAAAAATAATTCCTTAAACACAAATCAAAGAATTTTTATGTTAAATAAAGACCTAATAAAAACATCGCACTATATCAACAAATGCATACAACGTAGAAAAGAATTATTAAAAAAAGTTCAACAAATGGGTGGTGGAATTATAATTATTCCAACATCCCAGAAATGCTATAGGAACGCTCATAATGAGCACCAATACAGACATAATAGTAATTTTTATTATTTAACAGGATTTATTGAATCTGATTCATGTTTAATATTAACAACTGACAGAACAGGTAATTCATCCTCGCTGTTCTGCAAATCTAGGGATCCAAGAAAAGAAATGTGGGATGGAGAAATACTAGGACCTTCTAGGGCTAAAGAAATATTCAATTTTGAAACAACATACCCCATAGAAGAATTTGAAAAAATTATTCCTAGTTTAATAAAAGACCATGATTCTATATACATAGAAATTCCTAGATACATAAAACTAGACCATGAAATATTTGAATTGTTAAACAAAGAATTAGCTAAAAATAATAATAAAATTAAACATATACATGATATTTCAAATTTCATAAATGAAATGAGATCCATAAAAGACAATACAGAAATACAAACCATGAAAATGGCAGCACAAATTTCCGCAAATGCTCATTTGGAAATTCTAAGAAGTTGTAAAGTTGGGATGTATGAATATGAATTAGAAGCTCAACTATTATATGAATTTAAAAAACATGGGGCTCACTCCCCTGCTTACAACAACATCGTAGCATCTGGAAAAAACTCTTGTATACTGCACTATACATCTAACAATAAAATAATAAACAACAGCGATCTTGTTTTAATAGACGCTGCATGTGAATTTAATAGTTACGCCTCTGATATAACTAGAACATTCCCTGCAAATGGCAAGTACTCCTCTACTCAATTAGCATTATATGAAATAGTACTCGCAGCACAAAAAGCAGCAATTAATTCTTGCAAAATAAAGAAAAATTTTAATGATCCACATAAAAAAGCAGTAGAAGTTTTAACTCAAGGATTATTAGATGAAAGAATTTTAATTGGCAATAAAGATGAAATTATAGAAAAAAAGATATATACAAAATTCTATCCACACAGTACAAGCCATTGGATTGGATTGGATGTTCATGATGTTGGCTCTTATCATTCAGGTCAAAACAACGGTGATAACAAACAATGGAAAGAATTACAAGAAGGAATGTTATTAACGATAGAGCCTGGTCTATATATAAAACCATCAAGTGACGTTCCAGAACATTTTTGGAATATTGGTATCAGAATTGAAGATACTATACTTATTAAAGAAAAAAATTGTGAAATAATTACTAGAAATGTGCCTGTTGCAGCTGATAAAATAGAAGAAGTTATGCGTGGTTAGAAAAACAACTTTAATTTTAATAATAAATCACTAATTACCATATCCATAACAAATTATATTAATTAATATGTTAAAAATGATATATGCTATATGATTAAATGTAAATCGATAAAAATTTAAAACTTTTATAAAAAATGAATAAAGAAGATGTTTTTGAAGAATGTATAAGGGTAAGTCTATCAAGATATTTAAATGATTTAGGAGACTCTGAACCTCATGATATGCTAAAAATGGTTATGTTGTGCGTTGAAAAGCCTGTTATAGAAGTTGCTTTAGAGAAAACTGGAAATAATCAATCAAAAGCTTCTGAAATACTTGGTATAACTAGAAGCACTCTAAGAAAAAAACTTCTAGCTCACAATATATTACAAAATTAATAACCTATTTATAATGATTACTATTATGAAAATTGAAACTGCCTTACTTTCTGTGTCAAATAAAAATGGTATTGTTGAATTTGCTAAATCTTTAATTTTAAGAAATGTTCGACTGCTTTCCACCGGAGGCACAGCTAAACTTCTAAAAGAAGCAGGATTAGACGTAATAGAAGTTTCTGAATACACATCATTTCCAGAGATGCTTGATGGCAGAGTAAAGACTCTACATCCTAAAATTCATGCCGGAATACTTGCAAAAAGAGACAACCAACAACACCTTGATATCATCAAAAAACATGGTATAAACACAATAGATTTACTTGTTGTGAATCTATATCCTTTCCATGAAACAATCTCAAAAGATAATTGTTCCTTTTCTGATGCAATTGAAAACATTGACATAGGAGGACCTGCTATGTTGAGATCAGCCGCTAAGAATCACGGTAATGCAATAGGTGGTGTAACTGTAGTAACTGATCCTGAAGACTATTCTAGAGTACTAGAAGAAATAGATCTCATAGGGAATACATCATACCAACTAAGGTTAGAACTAGCCAAAAAAGTATTTGCACATACAGCATTATATGATGGCATTATTAGCAACTACCTTAGCAGCATAATAGAAAAGGAACCTGATCCACAATCATCTCCTAAAATGCAAAAATGGCCAGATGTTATCAATATCCAAACAAAAAAACATCAAGCTTTAAGATATGGGGAAAATCCACATCAAACAGCTTCATTTTATGTAGATGAAATAAAAAATAATGGTTTATTAGGAAATTATAAGCAGATACAAGGAAAGGAATTATCTTTCAATAATATAGCAGATGCTGATGCAGCCTGGGAATGTGTACGTAGTTTTACAGACTGTACTGCTTGTGTAATAGTAAAACATGCAAATCCTTGCGGTGTTGCTATAGGACAAGATACACTAGAAGCATATTCAAAGGCTTTTCAAACAGACCCTACTTCGGCTTTTGGTGGAATAATTGCCTTTAATAATCCTATTGATGGTAAAACTGCAAAAACAATAATAAACAATCAATTTTTAGAATTGTTAATAGCCCCCTCTTATGATGAAGAAGCTTTGAAATTTTTATCAGAAAAACCAAATATCAGAGTATTGGAAATACCAATTGGGGTAACTGATAATTCTTTTGATGTTAAAAGAATAGGTGGTGGGTGGCTCATGCAATCAACAGATGATCTGATTGCTAATATGGATAAGATGCGCATTGTTACGAAAAGACAACCATCTGAACAAGAAATGAAAGACATGATGTTTGCATGGAAAGTTGCAAAATTTGTTAAATCAAATGCAATTGTTTTTGCTATAAATGGAATGACTTTAGGTGTTGGCGCAGGACAAATGAGCCGTATAGACTCAGCAAGAATTGCATCAATAAAAGCAGATAACGCCGGTCTAAGCTTAAAAAACTCTGTTGCTGCATCTGATGCCTTCTTCCCTTTTAGAGATGGTTTAGATGTGATAGTACAATCAGGCATATCTTGTGTAATTCAACCAGGAGGAAGCCTAAAGGACAATGATGTAATAGAAGCTGCAAACGAACATAATATAGTTATGGTAATGACAGGAATTAGACATTTCAGACATTAAAATAATGAGGATATTAGGAATAGATCCAGGTTTAAGAAAAACTGGCTTCGGAGTTATTGAAACACAAGGTACTAATATAGTTTATATTACTAGTGGAACAATAGTAGTACCTGTGAACATAGCAATGTCTGAGAGATTAAAAGTTATTTTTGATAATATTCATCAAGTTATAAATGATACAAAGCCCTCTGTAGCATCAATAGAAATTATTTTTATGAATACTAATCCATCTACAACTTTATTGCTTGGTCAAGCAAGAGGTGCTGCTTTTTGCTCAATAGCTCATAACAACTTACCAGCATATGAATATACTGCTCTTCAAATCAAAAAATCTATAGTTGGAACAGGAAGAGCTGTAAAAAAACAAATGCAAATTATGGTACAACACTTATTATCATTAAATGGCATGCCGTCAGCAGACTCAGCAGATGCTCTTGCTTGCGCTATTTGTCATGCTCATGTTAATCCACTACAAAATAAAATTTCTACATTAAAGAATTCTTTAACTCTTCCCAGCAATAGAAAACTTAAGAATGGCAGAATAATCATGTGAAAATCTTTATAATAATAGTGAAATTGATTTGGTTTACTTAACTTCTTTTATGTTTATATGATAGAAAGACTTTCTGGCATTATACTAGACAAATGGACTAATAGTATCTGTTTAGATGTAAATGGATTGGGTTATGAGGTAGAAGTTCCTACAAATATCATTCAGGATCTACCTGAGATTGGAGAAAAAATTGTATTGTATACACATCTTTTAATAAGAGAGGATGCTCATATATTATTCGGATTTAATAACACTAAAGAAAGAACTTTCTTTAGGTTGCTCATGAAAATAAATGGTGTTGGAGCAAGAACATCTTTGTCAATATTATCTAACATGACAATCGATGAATTAATATCAGTTATTACAAATCAGAATTCATCTGCCTTAACTAAAATTCCAGGAATTGGACAGAAAACAGCAGAACGCTTAATATTGGAAATGAAAGACAAAATAAAATCTACCTGTACTGATAATATAAGCGTCTATGGTAAAAAATCAGATATAATAGAAGCTCTAGTGTCATTGGGTTATTCATCAAGAGAGGTTTTACCTATAATGAATCTTATCTCAAACAATTTAAATATTCAAGATGCTATAAAACAAGCTCTTAAACTTTTAAATGCTAGAAAATAAAATTTACTAGAATCAATTAAGTATTCTTTAACGTAATACACTATAATCTGGAAAGACATAAAAATGGCCATTAAATCTGACCATCTAGAATCAAACTCTCATAGAAATATTCTTACACCAAAAAAATCTAATATAGAAGAAAAAGTAGAAAAAGCTCTAAGGCCTAAAACTTTACTAGAATATATCGGACAGAAAAATACTTGTGAGCAATTAAAAATTTTTATACAAGCAGCACGCCAAAGAAGTGAAGCTTTGGATCATGTGCTATTATTTGGCCCTCCTGGACTAGGTAAAACTACAATGGCTCACATAATAGCCCATGAAATGGGGGCTAATCTAAGACAAACTTCAGGACCAATATTAGAAAAACCTGGTGACTTAGCAGCAATACTAACAAACATGGAAAAGAATGATGTTCTTTTTATAGATGAGATACATAGGCTATCTTCTGTAGTTGAAGAAATTCTATACCCTGCTTTAGAAGATTTTCAAATCGATATTTTAATAGGAGAAGGGCCTGCTGCTAGGAGTGTTAAATTAGATCTTCAACCATTTACATTAATAGGAGCAACTACTCGTGCAGGAATGCTTACTAATCCTCTAAGAGATCGTTTCGGAATTGTTTCCCGTCTAGAGTTTTATAATCCTACAGAACTAGCTAAAATTATTTTACGAAGTTCAAAGTTACTAAAAACCAATATTACTTCTGAAGGAGCCAATGAAATAGCCAACAGATCACGTGGCACACCAAGAATAGCCAACAGATTATTACGAAGAGTTAGAGATTATGCTGAAGTGAAATCAACAGGAAATATAAATAACGAAATAGCTAATGAAGCATTAACTATGTTAGAAGTAGATCCACATGGCCTTGATTTAATGGATAGAAAATTATTAGAAGCCATTGTATATAGATTTGACGGAGGACCAGTAGGAATAGATAGTATAGCAGCAGCCATAGGAGAAGAAAAAGATACTATAGAGGATGTGATTGAACCATATCTAATTCAACATGGCTATATTCAAAGAACACCACGAGGAAGAGTAGCAACCTCTACCACAATTAATCATATTGGAGCAGACTGTATGAATAACCGTCTTAATCAGAAAAATATACCTCTATAAGAAACTAACTCTCTGAATTAATATTTAAGAACAACTTAAAAATTAATATAAAAAATTTTCTGAATCAAATAAATATCAAATCATCTATAATTACTAATAATAAACAAATAATATATTAAAAATATGAATACCTCTTCAATTCATCTAAATCAACAAAACTTTCTCACTCATATAATAGATGAAGATATTCAAAGTAAATGTCTAGAAAATAGATTATGGTCAGGAACACCAGGTGATGCTAAATTTCAAGAATTAAAAGGGAAAATAGATTTGGCAAAAATCAGAACTAGGTTTCCTCCAGAACCAAATGGATATCTACATATAGGACATGCTAAAAGCATATGTATAAATTTTGGATTAGCAAAAAAATACAACGGCGTATGTCATCTTAGATTTGATGATACAAACCCAGAAAAAGAAGATCAAGAATATGTAGATTCCATTACACAAGCAATAAAATGGTTAGGATTTAACCTAGTTGAGAATAATAAAGAAAACCTGTACTTCGCTAGTGACTATTTTGAATATATGTATGAATTTGCAGAGTCTTTAATAATATCAGAGAACGCTTATATCGATGAACAATCATCAGAAATGATAAAACAAAACAGAGGGACATTAACAGAACCAGGAATTGACTCTCCATACAGAGATCGACCTTCTGAAGAATCTCTTAAAATATTTAGAGAAATGAGAGACGGAAAATATCCAGATGGTCTTTTTGTATTAAGAGCAAAAATAAACATGAAATCTCCTAATATAAATATGCGAGATCCAGTGATGTATAGAATCAAACATGTTTTTCATCATAGAACTGGAAATAAATGGTGCATTTACCCGATGTATAATTGGGCTCATCCCATAGAAGATGCCTTAGAAGGTATAACTCATAGTATTTGCACTTTAGAATTCGAAGATTTAAAACCTCTTTACGATTGGTTTCTTAATAAATTAAGAGACTTAGGAAAACTAAGAAATCCACTACCAAAACAATATGAATTCTCTAGATTAAATCTAAGTCATATAGTTACGAGCAAAAGAAAACTATTCAAACTCGTTAAAGAGAGTATTGTCGATGGATGGGATGATCCAAGAATGCCAACCTTACTTGGATTAAAACGAAGAGGATATACTCCCAACTCCATTCGTTTATTTTGTGATAGAACATCTATATCAAAGTCTGACTCCACTATAGATTATAGTCTTTTAGAACAATCATTACGCGATGACCTAGACCCTATTGCTCCAAGAGCTATAGGAATTTTAGACCCTATAAAATTGACAATAACAAACTATCCTGATGATAAAAAAGAAATATGTTATGCTCCAACAAACCCTCATAATAAAGAAATGGGAATGCGTGAATTAATATTGGAAAAAGAAATATGGATAGAAAGAAGTGATTTTCAAGAAGAAGCAATCAAAAACTATTTTCGTCTATTCCCAGGAAATTTAGTTCGATTAAAATATGCCTATATAATAAAATGTACAGGATATCTAAAAAATTCCAATGGTGATATTACTAACGTATACGCAGAATATATACCAGAAACAAAAAGTGGAACTCCAGGATCAAATAGCGTAAAAGTTAAAGGAACTATAACTTGGTTAGCAATAACACAAGCTGAGAAAGTACTTGTAAATTTATATGATCGTTTATTCACTGATTCGTCTCCAGACTCAGGAAATAAAAATTTTCTAGATTACATAAACCCAGATTCAAAAAAAACAATTACTGCTTTTTTGGAACCTAATACCATCAAACAAAATAATACAAAATGGCAATTTGAAAGATTAGGATATTTTGCTTTAGATGATAAATTCAGCAATAAAAATAATAATGTTGTAATAAATAGAATCGTAACCTTAAAAAATTCATGGTCTTTATAACAAAATGACAAGAACAACACCTTCAATTGATTTTAAAAGTACCACTATTAATTTTTATGCTCCAAAACTGGTGTTACATACAGCCAATAAAAATGATATATGTTTCGATATAAATAAACATATGGAAATTTCTAGTCATTTCTTTAAAAATGATTATATTGTTATAGATGCTCAACAAATAAATGAAAAAATAGATTGGAATTCAATAATAGAAATATTAGAAAAATATCACATAAAAATAATAGGTGTAACTACTAATATTAACAATCGTGAAAGTGCAATAGAATGTGGTTTGTTACCACTAGATACTCTAATAAACAAAAGTACAAAGAAAGATAATCACATTGAAAATAATTCTATTGAAAACAAATTACCATCAATGTTAATTGATAAACCATTAAGATCTGGACAAAAAATATATGCAAATAAATCAGATCTAATTATTATTGGCATGGTTAGTCAAGGAGCAGAGATTATAGCAGATGGTAATATCCATGTGTATGGACCATTACGCGGTAAAGCTATGGCTGGAGCGCAAGGAAATACAGAAGCTAGAATTTTTACAACACAACTAGATGCACAATTATTAGCCATTGCTGGAGTATATAGAATTATAGATACAAACCTAAAAAATGATATATGTAATAAACCAGCTTTAGTAAAATTACTGAATGATAAATTAATAATAGATAAAATATAAATATTCACTATAATAAACTCAGAAGATTATTAACGTACTGTATAATCAAATTTAATTAAAGCATAAAAGTATTGAAGAAATCTATAATATGTTAATGTAATAACATTATAATTTATATAATAGGAATTGAATTTATTATTAACGATTTTTAAGTTTTTCTTTTATACAATAAAATATATTAAGTGAATACTTTTAACATAATAAGGATATTTACGTCGTGACGCGAGTTGTTGTGGTAACTTCTGGAAAGGGAGGCGTGGGTAAAACCACTAGCAGTGCTAGTTTTTCTGCTGGCTTGGCTTTGCGCGGCTATAAAACAGTTGTAATAGACTTTGATGTTGGATTGCGTAATCTCGACTTAATCATGGGCTGCGAAAGAAGAGTTGTATATGATTTTATAAACGTTGTTCAAGGAGATGCTAATTTAAAACAAGCTCTTATAAAAGATAAAAATACAGATAATCTATTTGTACTTCCAGCATCTCAAACTCGTGATAAAGATGCACTAACCCTATCCGGTGTAGAAAAAGTACTTGAAGATTTAAAAGGAATGGGCTTCGAATATATTGTTTGTGATTCCCCAGCAGGAATAGAAACAGGAGCGCTAATGGCTGCTTATTACGCAGATGATGCTATCGTTGTAACAAATCCAGAGATATCTTCAGTAAGAGACTCTGATAGGATTCTTGGGATTCTTGCATCAAAATCTAAACGCGCAATAGACGGAGTTGAGCCTATAAAAGAATATCTATTAATAACAAGATATAATCCTAAAAGAGTGCTAAATGGAGAAATGCTTTCTATATCAGATATAGAAGATATACTTCGTATCAATTTAATAGGAGTTGTCCCAGAATCAGAATCTGTATTACATGCATCTAATCAAGGATTGCCTGCAATATATTTTAAAGATACAACGGTGTCTATAGCTTATACAGATATAGTTTCTAGGTATCTAGGTGAATCTATTCCCATGAAATTTACAGAGTATGAAAAACCAAGTTTAATTAAACGACTCTTTGGAGGTAAATAGAACATGTCCTTTTTGTCGTTTTTCTTAGGAGAAAGAAAAAAAACTGCATCTGTTGCTAAAGAAAGACTTCAAATAATTCTTGCACACGAACGCTCAAATAAAAACTCTCCAGATTATTTGCAAAAATTACAACGAGAATTACTAGATGTTTTATCAAAATATGTTGTAATTAATCCTGATGATATTAAAGTAAATATAGAAAGTCATGGATCATTAGATGTGCTTGAAGTAAAAATAGAAATGCAACAAAAAAATTAATAACTATTATTCTTATAAAGACTAAGGATTAGCTACCTTAACAATTCATAGCCAAATCCTTAGTCTTGACTTATCTTAAGGATTTAAATTTTAATCTTTTAGGAATCACATTTCCATCAATCATCTTCTTATTATGTTCATATTCACTATAATTACCATCAAAAAATACAACTTTTGAATCTCCTTCAAAAGATATAATATGAGTAGCTACTCTATCTAGAAACCATCTATCGTGACTAATAACTAATACACTACCAGCAAATTCCAACAAAGCATCTTCCAATGCTCTTAATGTTTCAACATCTAAATCATTTGAAGGCTCATCCAATAATAAAACATTTGAACCATTAATTAAAGTCTTAGCGAGATGTAATCTACCCCTTTCCCCTCCTGACAAATTACCAACAATCTTGTTTTGATCAGTCCCTTTAAAATTAAATCTACTTAAATAGGCTCTAGAAGACATAAGGAATTTACCAACATTAATATGATCTGATCCGTTAGATATAAATTCAAAAACAGTCTTTTCCGAAGATAAAGACTCTCTAGTTTGATCAACATAAGCTATACTAACGGTTTTACCAATTACGATGCTACCTTCATCATTCTTTTCCTTACCTACAATCATCCTAAATAATGTAGATTTACCGGCACCATTAGGACCTATTATTCCAACAATAGCTCCTTGTGGAACATTAAAACTAAGATTATCAATTAATAACCGTTCTCCATATGATTTGCTAACACCTCTAAATTCTATAACTTCATTACCAAGCCTATCTGACACAGGAATAAAAATCTCCTGTGTTTCATTTCTTTTTTGATATTCATAAGAAGATAATTCCTCAAAACGTTTTAATCGTGCTTTGGACTTACTCTGACGAGCTTTAGATCCTTGTGAAACCCATTCTAACTCTTTCTTTATTGTTCTTTGTCTAGCTGTTTCAGTACTTTCTTCACTAGCCAAACGGATCTCTTTTTGCTTAAGCCATGAACTATAATTACCTTCCCATGGAATGCCATATCCTCTATCTAACTCTAAAATCCAATCTGCAACATTATCTAAAAAATATCTATCATGGGTAACAGCAACTACAGTCCCATTAAATTTATGAAGAAATTGCTCTAACCACTCAACACTTTCAGCATCTAAATGATTAGTAGGTTCATCTAATAGCAACATATCAGGCTTAGATAACAACATTCTACATAAAGCAACCCGCCTTTTCTCTCCTCCAGATAAATCACACACCAAAGAATCCCAAGGAGGGATACGTAATGCATCAGCAGCGATATCGATTTGAATTTCTAAATCATCAAAACCACTAGAAGCAGATGCAGAAATAATAGACTCTAACTCTGCTTGCTTACTAGCCAATTTATCAAAATCAGCATCTGGCTCTGCATAAGCAGCATAAACTAGCTCTAATTGTTTTTTTGCCAAAAATATATCACCAAGACCATCTTCTATAACTTCTCTAACTGTCATATTTGAATCAAGAAGTGGCTCCTGTGAAAGATATCCTATCTTAAGTCCTGGCATTGGTACTGCTTCCCCATCTATATCTTTATCAATACCTGCCATTATTTTTAATAAAGTAGATTTACCTGAACCATTTAATCCTAATACTCCTATTTTTGCTCCAGGAAAAAATGATAATGATATATCTCGAAGAATATACTTTTTAGATAAAACTAATTTACTAACTCGATTCATCGTATATACGTATTTAGCCATGTATATTACTATTGGTTATATTGAAAACAATTCAAATAAAATATTAATATGTATTGTATTTTAAGAATTAATTTCAATTAGAAATTTCTAAAAAATAAATTATAAAATAAAAAGTACATGCTAAACAAAGCATGTACTAATACAAAACAATTTACACTTAAAAGATAAAAATTATATATGCTCTAATAACTAAGCACGTTTAATTTTTTCTAGCATTTTAAAAACGCTTTTTGGTAAATTTACAAATAATCTCTTGTAAATCTTCCCAAGACAACGACGCTCTAAAGTATTACGTCTTACACGTTTACGTTCTGCCATAAAATACCCCTAAAAATAAGAATTAATTGCAATAACACACATTACATTATATCTAATTTATCATATAAATTATTTATTTAAGAATCATGCTAAATAAATTTGTTATTAATTGATACAATTGAACTAAAACAATAATCATGAAAATATAAATGGGAAAAACATGATTTCTAAAATCAAAATTATTGGTGCAAATCAAAATAATCTTAAAAATATAGATCTTACAATTAACACAAATGAATTTTTAGTTATTACTGGAGTGTCTGGATCTGGTAAAAGTTCTTTAGCAATAGAAACATTATATTCTGAAGGACAGAATAAATATCTAGAAACTTTCTCAACATACGCTAGGCAAATTATAAGTTCTATAGACAAACCATCAATAAATAAGATTGAAGGAATATTACCAGCAATATTGATTAACCAAAAAAACCCAATAAGGAATCGTCATAGTACTGTTGGCACAATAACAGAAATAAATGATTATTTAAAATTAGTTTTTGCTAATTGTGCAGAACTATACTGTAATAATTGTAAATCCATTGTAAAAAAGACTACTCCTGAATCTATTTTTCAAGATATTAAATATAAAACAAAAAAAATAGATAAACCAAGAATCATTATAGCATTTGATTTTTTAACATCCACTAGTATAAAAGAAGATATTTTAAAATATTTAGCTAGTAAAGGATATTTAAATATTTATAAAGAAGAGTTAATAAATAAAAATGATGAAAATAGCCCTATCTTGTTAAGAATAATACAAGATAGATTAATTTTATCTGATGACAATAAAAATAGATTTTTAGAAGCAGTTACTATGGCTCTAACAATGGGAAATGGTTTTGCTAACGTTCAGCTAATCAATGACAACAATATAGATACAAATGTATGGAAGTATAGTAATTTGTTATATTGTACTAACTGTAATATAAAATACAGTGAACTTAACACAGGAATCTTTTCTTTTACCTCTCCTCTGGGTGCATGTGACTCATGTAGTGGATTTGGAAATGAAATTATTATAGACATGGATAAAGTTATCCCAGATGATAATAAATCAATATTGTCTGGAGCAATAAAGCCGTGGCAAACTGAATATTTTAAAATCTATCAAAAAGAACTAGAAAAAAATGCGATATTAAATTCGATCTCATTAACAACCCCTTGGAAAGATCTAAAAGATTCTGCAAAAGAGTTGATCATAAATGGAGATTGTCATTGGCCTGGTATAAAAGGTTTCTTTCAGAATTTAGAAACTAAATCCTATAAAATGCATATCCGCATATTACTTTCAAAATATAGAAAATATGTAACATGCTCAAAATGTAATGGAAGTAGATTTAAGAATAATTCTTTGCTATGGCATATAAATCCAAATAATTCTAATCCAAAAAACAACTACGATGACAATCTAAAACTAGATAATAAAAAAATTAACATCAAAGATGTCTTAGGAATGCCTCTAAGAGAACTATTAGTTTTATTAAAAAAAATCAAAGACAACTCTATCATTAATAAGAACTATTCTCCTTTAAAAGAAATTATTAACAGAGTCGAATTTCTAAATAATATTGGATTAGACTATCTAACTTTAGATCGATATAGCAAAACTTTATCTGGAGGTGAACTACAAAGAATTAACCTGACTATAGCACTAGGATCATCATTAATAAATACTTTATTTGTAATAGATGAACCATCTAATGGACTACACGATAGTGAAATAAATAAAGTAATAGAGTCAATAAAAAAACTACGTGATATGGGTAATTGTGTTCTAGTTATTGAACACAATCATAAAATGATTTTATCATCAGATAGAATCATAGAAATGGGACCAAAATCTGGATCAGATGGAGGTCAAATAATATTTGATGGTACTCCCCTTCAATTCATCTCAGCTAATACTATAACAAGCAATCACATAAAACAAATAAATCAAAAAAGAACTATAAAAGAGTTTGATAATAATAAAATTAGCATTATAGACGGAATGGCTAACAATTTAAAAAAAATAAATTTAGAAATACCTATAAATAAATTAATTTCTGTTACTGGCGTTTCTGGTTCAGGTAAAAGCTCTCTAGTTAGAGACATTATTTATAATTCACTAGTATCTAATAAAGAAAACCCAGAAAAAAAACTAAAAAATGTCAAAGGAATTAATGGAGCCGAAAAAATAGAAAATGTTTTTTTCTTGGACAATGAAAACCCAATAAAAAGCTATCGCTCTATAATCGCAAGTTATATAGGAATATATGACAGAATAAGAAATATTTTTGCAAAGAATTCATTGTCAATAGAAAGAAATTACAAACCAAATTTCTTCAGTCTAAATAGTGGACAAGGTAGATGTCCTGAGTGCAATGGAAAAGGTTTTGAAAAAATAGATATGTTATTTATTCCAGATGTTTATATCAAATGTAAAGAATGTGATGGTAGATATTTTCGTGATGAAATATTAGATATAAAAGTTGGAGATAAAAATAACAAATACTCTATTGATCAAATTTTAAATCTTAATATACAAGAAGTAATAAAAGTATTTAGTGATTCAGAAATTTGTAATAGTCTAAAATCTCTTATTGAACTAGGATTAGATTACTTAAGATTAGGAAATCCTATAGCAACCATGTCCAATGGAGAAATCAAAAGATTAAAATTAGCTAAATATCTAATAGAACTTAAATCAAAAAAAACCTTTGCTCAAAACTCGCTTATCATAATAGACGAACCAACTAGCGGATTACATATAAATGAAATACAACTATTAATTGAGTCATTACAAAACTTAGTAAATCAAGGAAATACCGTAATAGCAGTAGAGCATAATCTAGAATTTATTAGTGCGTCTGACTGGATATATGATCTAGGACCTAAAGGAGGAAAAAATGGTGGTAAGATAATAGGATACGGAACTCCAGAAGATATTAAAAAAAATAAAAGCTCATATACTGGGAAGTCATTAAACTTATATTTTGAAAATCCTATTGATTTTATAACTAAAGAACAAAATAACATAAATGAAGAATTTTCTTTAAAAGATCACAACTCAATAAAAATATTTAATGCATATGAAAACAACTTAAATAACATTGATCTAGAAATACCTTTAAATGAATTCGTTGTTATTACTGGAGTATCAGGGTCAGGTAAATCTACTCTTGCCTTCAATATATTATTTCATGAAGGACAACGTAGATATTTAATGACTATGAATAGTTATGCTAGATCCGTTACAAACACAATAAAAAAAGCAGATGTAAGTAAAATCATCAATTTACCACCAACAGCCTCCATATCTCAACACTTAAATAATGGAAATAATAAATCTACTGTCGGAACAATTTCAGAAGTACATAACTTTTTAAGATTGTTATACACAAAACTAGGAACTCAATATTGTTATAAATGCAACAATCATATATTTACAACAAACAAAAATCAAATTGTTGCTAGGATATTTAAAGAACTCAAAGGTCTAAATGCAATATTTATGATGCCAATAAGAGTACAAGAAAAATCTACTTTGCTAAATATAATTAGAGAACAAAATATACCTTACATAAATATAAAAAATAATTTAATAGCAACAAATAAAATTAATTTTGAAGAAATTAGTTTAGAAAAAATAATATATATTCCTGTAAAAGAAGAAAAAATAATAGAACACAATGAATTCAAAATACATAGTATTGTAGAAGAAATAGTAACTGATAGCGAAGGATTTATTAAAATTATAGAAAAACCTATAAACCCACAAAAAATCAAAGAACAGAATATTCTTAAAGAACTGTTTTTCTCAACTAAAAATTCATGTTTAAATTGTAAAATTAATTTTCCTCCCATAGACTCAAAATTGTTCTCATACAATTCTTCACAAGGATGGTGTGAATATTGCAATGGATCTGGCTTAATAAAAAATTTAAAAAAAGAGAAACAATATAAATCATCAGATGATTACATTACATGTAATCATTGTCTTGGCAAGAAACTGAATAAAACAACACTATCTATATTATGGGAAAATCATAATATAGACGACTTAACATCTATGTCTATAGATGATTTAATATCATTTTTTAATAACATAAAATTAAACTCAAAAGAATTACAAATATCAAACAATATAATAAAAGAAATACTGAATAGATTAACTTTTATGCAAAGGGTTGGAATCGGTTATCTTAACCTCAATAGACCAGAAATAAGTTTATCAGGAGGAGAATCACAAAGAGTTCATCTGGCATCGCAAATTGGATCAGAGTCCCAAGGAATATGCTATATATTAGATGAACCTACTATAGGACTTCATCCATATGATAATAAATCATTGATTGAGTCTATATTAAAACTAAAAAACAACGGTAATACTGTAATAGTAGTTGAACACGATACAGAAATTATTAGAAATGCATCCCATATAATAGAAATTGGCCCAGGAGCAGGATCACGTGGTGGAAAAATTGTTGCTCAAGGAAATATAGAAGAATTACTAAGAAATACCAATTCTATAACTGCAAAATATTTAACAAATATAAAAAGAATACCATCAGAAAAAATAAAATTAGATAAAAATAAAATATTAGAAGTTAAAAATGCTAAATTACATAATTTAGATAATATTAATGTACATTTTCAAATGGGTTTGTTAAATGTAGTTACTGGATTATCAGGATCAGGAAAATCAACTCTAGTACAAGATGTTTTATTAAAAAATCTTAAATCTAAAGAACAAAACAATGAGTCTGAATGGGTTAATTGTAAATATATTAAAGGATTTAAAGAGATCAATAAAACATTATTAGTAGATCAAAATCCAATAGGTAAAAATTCTCGTTCATGTCCAGGAACATTTGTAGGTTTTTGGGATGAAATTCGCAATATTTTTGCCAGTACCAATGAATCAAAAATTAAAGGATGGACATCTTCAAGATTCTCTTTTAACTCCAAAGAAGGTCAATGTAAAGAATGCAATGGTTTAGGAATTAAAACAACAGAAATTAGCTTTATGGTAAATTCAGAAATCATATGTGAAAGTTGCAATGGCACACGATTCAACACAGAAACAAGAACCATAGAATTCTTAGGAAAAAATATCGGCGATGTGTTAAATATGGAAGTTGATGAAGCTTTAGAAATATTTAAAAATTTTCCAAAAATTCACCGACCACTAAAAGCAATGCAAGAAATAGGACTAGGATACTTACCAATAGGACAAAGATCATCTAATTTATCTGGAGGAGAGGCTCAAAGAATAAAAATAGTAACAGAGTTATCTAAAATAAAACATAATTTTAGTAACAATCAACACAATCTCTATATTCTAGACGAACCTACTATTGGATTATCTTCTTATGACGTTCAAAAACTTATTTATGTTTTGCGTCAATTAATTCAATTAAACAATTCAATAATAGTAATAGAACACAATATAGATTTTATATTAAACTCAGACTGGATTATAGATATGGGGCCAGGAGGAGGATCCAAAGGAGGATCAATTATATTTCAAGGTTTAGTCCCTGATTTAATAAACTCAAATATACAATCATATACAAAAAATGCTATTCTCGATTTTATATAAAACAACTATACACTTTTCTTTATATTCATAACTATATTATTTAATGCTAAATTTGCTGCTGCAAAGCCCATAGATGCTGTACATGTAACTAAAGAACCATAACCAGCACAAGCAAGTCCGCCACTAAAATTAGCATTACAAATGTTTGGATATATTGTTGGCTGGGCAAACCATAAAGCACACAATCCAATTTTAGGTTTTCTTTTGTTTTTGTTTTTGTTCAGATAATACTGAAAGTCAAAACTTTTACGTATTTTGCTACGTAACTTAGATAAAAGAGCATCATGTGTTGCTAAAGAAATATCTCCTGACTTCAAAGAAAAAAAATCTGTTTTTCCTCCTGCTCCTCCGCAAATAAACAATGGATAATCATTTATTTTAGAAAACAAAGAAATTGCTAATTTAGCATGAATCTGATCTATACAATCAATAATTACACTATATTTATCAGTTAGAATCTCATTAATATTATCTTGCGAAATAAAATCATCCTTACATATTACATTGCAAGAAGGATTGATCTCTGCTATGCGATCAGCCATTGAAGTAATTTTTGATTTGCCAATAGTTGAAGTCATCGCGTGAATCTGCCTATTTATATTTGATTCTGATATATGATCCAAATCAACTATAGTTATAGTTCCAATTCCACTTCTAGCTAAAGACTCAACCACCCATGAACCAACTCCACCAATACCTATAACAGCAACGTGAGATTCTTTAAATAAGTTAAGCGCATCTTCTCCATAAAGTTTAGATACCCCATGAAATCTTCTCTCTAAGTTAACAATCATTTCTATTTTTATAACTAGTAACATAATAATTGCTAAATAATACATATAGATACAAAAATAGTAAATTTAATTGTTATTTAAAATAAATATTTTACTAAATATACCCTTAAGTTAAGAGTAAAATATAATGCATTATTATACATTATGATATATTTATGTAATATACACCTCTTATACAAACAAAATCATGTTAAAAATATCAAACTTACGTCAAAATTATTGCAAGAATAGCCTCTTAGAAAATGATTTACTTCAATCACCCTTTGATCAATTTAATAAATGGCTTTCAGATGCCTTAGAGAATAAAGTTTATGAACCTAATGCAATGACTCTAAGTACTGTAGATAAAGACATGCAACCATCTTCTAGAATATTACTCTTAAAAAGCTTTGATAATGATGGCTTTGTGTTTTATACAAACTATAAATCTCGCAAAGGAATTGATTTAGAAAACAATTCTAAAGCTTGTTTATTATTCTTCTGGCCAACTTTAGAAAGACAAGTTAGAATAGAAGGTTATGTAAACAAAACATCTACAATAGAATCTGATGAATATTATAGAAGTAGACCTTTAGAATCACGTATTGGAGCCTGGGCTTCAATACAAAGTCAAATCATTAATGATCGCTCAGATTTTAAAACAAAAGAAAAGTATTACAAACAAAAATTCGGAGAAAATCCACCAAGGCCAAGTTATTGGGGTGGATATAGATTAACCCCCAAAGTATTTGAGTTTTGGCAAGGTAGACCATCACGATTACATGATAGAATCATTTACAGACTACAAAATGAATCTACTAATTGGCAAATTAGCCGTTTATCACCATAAAAAGTATCACATCAATTATCATGCTGGTTAATTTCCCAACAGATCAACAAACATTACGTAAATCCTTAGGAATGTTTTCTACAGGTGTGGCTATAGTAACGACAAATGATTCTCATAATAAAGCATTTGGGTTAACAATTAACTCATTTAGTTCATTATCATTAGACCCTCCTTTTATAATATGGAATATATCTATTAAATCAACATTAAAAGACATATTCCAAAATTCTAAAAACTATGTTGTCCATATATTGACTAAACATCATACTAACATTGCAAACATTTTTGCGAAAAAAGACATCTTAGCAAGATTCAATGGAATAGATACTAAATTATCCCCAAGTGGTACTATTATGATAGAAAAAAATTTTATGGCCTGGTTCGATTGCTACAATTATAAGCAGTACGAAGAAGGTGATCATATTATAATGATAGGTAGAATAGAACATCTATACTACGACAATAATAATAGCCCTTTAATATTTTGCAAAGGGACATTTCATGAAACAAATATTTAGAAATTTAATTTAATTAAACATTTTATTTTATTAAGTACAGATAAATAAAAAATGAATATTATAATTTCCAGTAATAGCATTTACCTTCCTGATGTGAATCGTACTAATGATCTAGCAAAAATACTATTCTCATCAATTTTTAGTAAATCTGAACCTAGTACCTTACATATTAATTTAAAAGGTGATATTGGAACAGGTAAAACCACTTTTGCTAGATCATTCTTACAAAACATGGGAATAAAGGATAGAATTAAAAGTCCAAGTTATTCACTTTTAGAATCTTATAAAGCTTTAAATTTAAATATCTATCATTTTGATTTTTATAGAATAGATGACCCAATTGAATTTATAAATCTTGGGTTTAAGGATATTCTAAAAGAAAAAGCTTTATTTTTCATCGAATGGCCAGAAAAAGTAGAGAAATACCTTCCTATCCCTGATTTGGAATTGTCTTTTCAATGCTATAAAACAGGTAGAATTGTTGAAATATTAGCAA
This sequence comes from Candidatus Kinetoplastibacterium desouzaii TCC079E, assembly GCF_000340795.1. Classification (NCBI taxonomy): domain Bacteria; kingdom Pseudomonadati; phylum Pseudomonadota; class Betaproteobacteria; genus Candidatus Kinetoplastidibacterium; species Candidatus Kinetoplastidibacterium desouzai. Next base: position 625,496 of record NC_020294.1, read on the forward strand.
AAACAAATCAAGGAACACGATGGTCACAAACAATACTAGGACAAAAACAAAATCTCTAATAAAATATATACTGAAATATTGTTTTATTATTATAAATATAATATTAATTCCATCATTTGCCAATAACACATCAAATACTTATAATAAAATCATTTCTATCAGAAACTGGCCTTCTGAAGAATACTCCAGGATAATTATAGAGTCTACAAAAAATTTACATAATAAAAGTTTGATTTTAGAAAGCCAAGATCAATTAGTAATAGAATTTGAAAATATAATTTTAGATTCTGTTTTTAAAAAATTCATTGATAATTTTAAAAACAATGATAAATTTATAAAAAAAATAAGAATAGAACAAAAACCCACAAATTCTATAAGAATAGTATTTGATTTAAAAGAATCAATAACTTCCCAAATCTTTTCTTTAGAACCAATAGCAAACTACAAATATAGAACATTTATTGATTTACATCCAAAAACTATAAATGACCCTATATTAACGATGGTTCGCAATCAAAAAAATGATACTAATAATGAATTAGATAATATTATTCATAATATTATCAGAGCTAAAAAAAATTCTAAAGAAAATAAATATTGCATTAACGAATCTATTCTAGACAAAAAGTTTACTATCGTTATTGATCCTGGACATGGAGGAGAAGATTCTGGTGCAGTTGGAAAAAATGGCTTAATGGAAAAAAATGTTACTTTATCTATAGCTAACAAACTAAAAAAAATATTAGACAATCAAAAAATTTTTTCGACGTATTTAACTAGAGATGGTGATTATTTTGTACCACTAGACTTAAGAATACAAAAAGCTAGAATACTAAATGCAGATCTTTTAATATCTATCCATGCTGATGCATGGATAGATATTAAGGCCAATGGCGCGTCCGTATTTGCATTGTCAAATAATGGAGCTTCAAGCACTCAAGCAAAATGGCTTGCAAACAGAGCAAATCAATCAGATCTATTAGGTGGAATTGATTTAAAACACCAAAACAAAAATATAGCTAAAGTTCTTTTGGAATTATCAACAACAACTCAAATAAAGAGTTCTATAAGAATAGGTTCAATAGTTCTGAAGGAACTCAAACAAATTAGCAAATTACATAAAGATAATGTAGGGCAAGCTGAATTTGCTATATTAAAAGCCCCTGACATACCTTCAATTCTAATAGAAACAGCCTTTATAAGTAACCCCAAAGAGGAAATTCTTTTAAAAGAAGAAAAACATCAAAAGAAGATCGCAATTGCAATAGCAAAATCTATACATACATATTTTGACATTAATGATTATAATAGAGTCAAAGATTATTATAAAAATATAGAACTATTATAATTAAGAACCGAATATATTAAATTAATTTATGTTTAACCATAATAGACCGATAATTCAACTATCAGATTTACTAATTAATCAAATAGCAGCTGGTGAAGTAATTGAAAGACCTTCTTCAATAATAAAAGAGCTTTTAGAAAATTCTATTGACGCAGAATCAAAGTCAATAAATATTCATTTGGAAGGTGGCGGCATAAAACAAATTACAATAATAGATGATGGGTGCGGAATATCAAAAAACGATTTGTTAATGTCCATAACTAGACATGCCACAAGTAAAATTTATACATTAGAAGAATTAAACACATCATTGTCTTTAGGATTTAGAGGAGAAGCCTTGGCATCAATAGGTTCAATTTCAGATCTAACTATAATATCACGCACAAAAACAGATCAAAATGCATGGAAAATAAATTACAAAGAAAAAACCATACTACCATCATCTGGTGTGCCAGGAACTACTGTAAAAGTACAACAAATATTTGACAATATACCGGCACGAAGAAAATTTTTAAAATCAGAGAGCACAGAATGGACTCACTGTTTATCAACAATAGAAAAAATAGCAATAGCACACCCAAACATATCATTTAAAATATTACATAATAAAAAACTCCAACGACAATGGAATTGTTCTAATACAGAAACTAGAATAAAAGAAATACTAGGTAAGAAAATTACAGAGAATCTAATTAATCTAGATTCACATAATGAAATAATAAAAATTAATGGTACTATATTTGAATCCTTTGGGAATAAATTAAGAACAGAAGATCAATACCTCTATGTGAACAATAGATTTATACATGATCGCATGATTAATCATGCGATCAAATCAGCATGCTCAGATATATCACATACAAGCAGTAAATTTTCTTTTGTTTTATTTATACACATAGACCCCAAATTAATAGATATAAACATACATCCAAAAAAGAATGAGGTAAAATTTCGCGATAATAATGCTGTTTATAATTTTATAAAACAATCTATACAACAAGCTATTTCAAAAACAAGCATTGTTGCTAAAATTAGTCAGTTAAAAGATTTACCTGTAATAAATCATACTAATAACAAGTTAATTGTAGAGCAAGAATCTTTTAAATTAGACCATAATATAGAAATAGATCAAAATAACCCTTATGACAAAACAAGAACAAATCAAGATCATTCTTATAACAATCAAAATAAACACACATACTCTCTTGGTATAGCAATTGCTCAGTTACATGGTATATATATACTAGCAGAGAATAATAATGGACTTATAATAGTAGATGCTCACGCTGCTCATGAACGTATAACTTATGAAAATCTCAAGAATAATTTTCTTAAAAAAAATATTCAGATTCAGAATCTTATAGAGCCAATAATTTTAAACGCCAAAGAAGAATTCATAAATATAACAACTGAATATAACAAAGAGTTCCTAAACATAGGATTTGGCATTAAAGTTGTTTCTAAAACTCAATTGGCTATATATCAAATACCTTCTATAATAAAAATTGAGAATATTGAAGAGTTATTATTAAATATAATAAATGATATAAAAATGATAGGAAATTCTTTTTCTACAACTGAAAATATTTATAAAATTCTATCGACGATTGCTTGTTACAACTCTATAAGAGCAAACAGAAAATTAAATATTACTGAAATGAATTCTTTATTAAGGCAAATGGAACAAACTGATAAGTCAAGCTATTGTAACCATGGAAGACCAACATGGATACATCTCAATATAAAAACAAATAGATAAATTATTTATGAGAGGACAAATAATCATCTACACCAAACATCGACAAGTTATATCCTTAGTAGGACCAACCGCTTCTGGTAAAAGTCTTGCTGCCATGGAAGTTTCTAAAGAATGGCCTATAGAAATTATTAATATGGACTCAGCAACTATTTACAAAGGCATGGATATAGGCACAGCAAAACCATCTATAGAAGATCAATTAAGTACTAAACATTATTTACTAGATATAATAGATCCATCTGAATCGTATTCAGTTGCAAGTTTTTGTTCAGATACTAAATCGCTATTAAAGAAAATTTTGAATAATAATAAAATACCAATCATAGTTGGTGGAACAATGATGTATTATAAGATGTTAAAAGAAAACATAAATATACTACCACCTTCAAATAAAATATTACGCAACATAATAAATGAAAAAGCTCTAAATAAAGGATGGTTGTATCTTTATGACTATCTCAATAAAATAGACCCCTATACTGCAAATCGCATAAGCAAAAACGATAAACAACGCATTCAAAGAGCATTAGAAGTTTTTTTTATTACAGGTAAAACACTATCTAGTTTGATTTCAGAAGAAAAAAATGAATCAAATGATGAAAAATTCCAATTCGTAACAATTAGTTTAGAACCATCAGAACGTTCTTTATTACATAAAAGAATCAATGATCGTTTTAATTGCATGATAGATAGAGGTTTCTTAGAAGAAATACGCAACTTATATGAACGTCATGATCTAAATACAAACATGCCATCCATGAGATGTGTCGGTTATAGACAATTATGGGAATATTTAGATGGAAAATCTTTATTAGAAGAAGCCATAAACAAAAGCATAATCGCAACTAGACAATTAGCAAAAAAACAAATGACTTGGCTCAGAGCTGAGCCAAGTAGATATATCATAGATTGCGCAAATAAAGATTTTATTGATAAAACCAAGTGTCATATTAACATGATACTCAACAACAAATATTAGCAATTTTACAAAACACTAAACCACATAAGTGGAAGTCATATCATGATCTTTATTTACAATCTCCCCTATTCTATGAACATTTTCACCCATAGATGAGAACTCTTTCATTATAAGATCAGCATCACTAGCAGGAACTATAACTACCATCCCTATACCACAATTGAAAACTCTATACATCTCATTATCTTCTACGTTACCATTTTCTTGCAACCAATTAAATAAGCTTGGCATTTTCCAAGAGTTCTTATATAACTTCGCTGCTAAATTAGAGTTTAATACTCTAGGTATATTATCCAATAACCCACCACCAGTTATATGAGCCAATCCCTTAATACTACTACCAAATTTATTTATAACAGACAAAACAGATTTTGCATATATCTTAGTTGGAGCCAATACCACATCACCAAAAGCTTTACCATAAAAGTCTTGATCAGGTTTATAATTAGTCCTCTCTATAATCTTTCTAATCAAAGAATAACCATTAGAATGAGCTCCACTCGATTCTAAACCTAGAACTACATCTCCTACATTGATATATTTTCCATTGATTATAGATGATTTCTCAACTATACCAACAGCAAATCCAGCAAGATCATACTCACCAATAGGATACATGCCTGGCATCTCAGCTGTTTCTCCTCCAATCAAAGAGCATCCTGAGATCTCACACCCTTTTGATATTCCTGATATAACGTCAGATGCTATACCAACAGATAACTTTCCACAAGCAAAATAATCTAAGAAAAATAAAGGTTCAGCACCTTGTACCAAAATATCATTCACACTCATAGCCACCAAATCTATACCAACTGTATTATGCGTGTTCCAATCAAAAGCCAAACGCAATTTTGTTCCTACACCATCAGTACCAGAAACCAAAACTGGATTATTATATTTTTTTGATATCTCAAATAAAGCACCAAAACCACCTATTCCAGTTAAAACTTCAGGTCGCATAGTTTTAGCTGCTAACGGTTTAATCTTTTCAACTAATGCCTCACCAGCATCTATATCAACACCAGCATCTCTATAACTTAAAGAAGTATATTTTAAATTAGACATATTTAACTTTATATATAAGAACCCACATTCAACTAGAATAATCATAAAAATAAGATTCTAGTCACCAAGAGCATAAAATACATTCTATAATTAACATGATTAAAATAATATTATTTTTTAAAAACATACTAAAAATAGATTTTCACAAAGTATCATATATACTTTACCATATACTTTAATAGTCATTATTTGTTATTTAATAATAAATATAATTTTGTTTATAAATATGAGCCTCCAACAGCTTGTTCTAAATATATCACCAGATCATGAACCGTCATTGGCAAATTACATTACAGGTAAAAATGCCGAAGCCTTATATGCTGCTCAAGTTCTAACAAAAGGAAGAGCTTTATATCTATGGGGACCTAAAGGATCAGGTAAAAGTCATATTTTAAGATCGTTAACAAGAAATAAAAAAACTAAATATCTTAACTCTACTAATTGTGATGAAATTCTAAATTTAGCAATTAACAATGAAATGGATTTCCCAACAACCATAGCAATGGATGACGTACATTTATTAAATAATGAACAACAATCTGGACTATTTAGTCTGTATAATAGGTGGCGAGAATTATCGAACACTAAAAAAGCCTTTGCTTTAATCTTATCAGGTAATAATCCTCCTATGCTAATGAATTTACGCGAAGATTTAAGAACTCGTTTAGGATGGGATTTATCATTTCGCCTAGAACCTCTATCAGACCATGACAAACTAAATGCACTTAAATTATTAGCAAATAATTTAGGAGCATCAAATATAGATAATGTTATAGAATGGATGCTAAAATATCATGACCGTGATATAACATCACTTACAAATTTATTAGTATCTTTAGATAAGTATTCTATAGCAAATAAACGACCTATTACTATAAGACTACTCAGGACAATGTTAAAAGAATCGGATTAAATTATGCATAATAATCTTGCCTTATTTGACTTAGACCATACGCTATTGCCTATAGATAGTGATTATCAATGGACTATGTTTTTAGCAAACAACGGTAGAACAGGTAAAAACCCAGAAGAAGCTATCCAACAAAACAATGATTTAATGAATAAATATAATCAAGGTGAACTTTCTGCTAAAGAATCTGTAAAGTTTATGTTGGGTTTATTAAAACCTCATACTCCTTTTGAATTATCTAAATGGCATGAAGAATTTATGATGGAAATTATTCGACCATCAATTACAGAAGAAGCTATAAGTTTGGTAAAAACACATCTAGAACAGGGAGATTTATGTGCAATAGTAACAGCAACAAATAATTTTGTCACAGAACCAATAGCAAGAGCTTTCGGTATAAAAAAATTAATAGCAACTGAAGCAGAATATGTAAATGGTAAATACACAGGAAACGTTATTGGCATACCTAGTTTTAAAGAAGGTAAAATTACACGAGTAAATCAATGGTTATCAAGTATAGGATATGATATTAATAGTTTTACAAAATCATATTTTTATAGTGACTCTATAAATGATTTACCTTTATTAGAGAAGGTTACAGACCCTGTAGCTACAAATCCTAGTAATAATCTAAGATCTATTGCAAAAAATAGAAACTGGAAAATTATAGATATTTTTAAAAACCTAAAAGACAATAAATCTTAATGTTTACTAAAGCTGTTAAAAGAATATGCTCTTTTTTTGATAAATCTAGTCCTAGAATAATAAAAAAAAATAAGCATAACATATGTATAGATACTATATCTCCTAATGCCATAAAAATATGCAGAACCCTAAACAAAGAAGGATTTAGCGCATATATAGTTGGAGGTGCTATTCGTGATTTAATGACTGGCATCAAACCAAAAGATTTTGATATAGCAACTAATGCCAAACCTGAACAAGTAAAAGCCTTATTTAGAAGAGCCTATATAATAGGGAAACGCTTTAAGATTGTACATGTTAAATTTGGTCAAGAACTAATAGAAATATCAACTTTTAGATCATCTTCGCTAGAAAAAGATGAACATGGTAGAATTTTGAAAGACAATTCTTTTGGAACACAAGAAGAAGACGTAGCAAGACGAGATTTTACAATAAACTCTTTATACTACAATCCTATTAATGAAGAAATAATAGATTTTTATAACGGAATAAAAGATTTAAGAAATAGGAATGTAAAAATAATTGGAAATCCAGAAGAGAGATATAGAGAAGATCCTGTAAGAATGCTAAGAGCAGTTAGATTTGCCTCAAAAATCAACGGGACAATAGAGGAACAATCTAGTAACGGAATAAATAAACTTAAAGACTTAATAAAAAATGTTCCTCAAGCAAGACTGTTTGATGAAACAATTAAAATTCTTACTTGTGGCAATGCTCTTGATTGTTTAAAAAAACTAAACTCGAAGAAATTATTAGATAACTTACTACCATCATTACCCAAAACATTAGAAGATCAATCCTCTATATCCTTCTTAGGACTAGCTCTTTCTAATACAGATAGTAGAATATCAAAAGACAAAAACATAAGCCCAAGTTTCTTATTAGCAGTAATATTATGGAACCCTATTAAGATACTTTACAAAAAACTTCTTGAAGAAGAAAATAATCCATTCATAGCAATGATGAAAGCATCAGAGAATATACTAGAAGAACAAGATAATATTCTCAAAATATATAAAAAAATCACAATAGATGCTAGAGATATTTGGCTTATGCAAATAAAATTTGAATCAAAAAACATAAAGAATGCCTACAAATTAATTGAACATGCTAAATTTAAAGCAGCTTATGATTTTTTACAAATAAGATATTTGTCCAAAGAATTTGATAACAAACCTATGGTTCAATGGTGGAATGATTTTTATATTTCTGATGAAACCACAAGAAAAACGATGATAAAAGAAAAACAAAAACGATATAGAAAAAAATCAAAAAACTCAGAAAAAACGTGATACATAGTTGTTTTATAATTTGCAACTCATAATAAAGTGAAAATGGATAATGTAAAAACCTATATCAGTTTGGGATCTAATCAAGGTAATAGTCTAAAAAACATAGAAGAAGTTATTAAATATTTAAAAAATGTATTTATAAGAACTAACTGTAAAACATCAAGAATATATTTAACCGAGCCTATAAATGCTGATGGACCATATTTTGTTAATGCTGTAATGCAAATATATTTAAACATGGAACCATTTGCTTTACTAAAAAAAATTCAAGAAACGGAAAATATCTTTGGAAGAATAAGATCTTATAAAAATGCTCCAAGAACAATGGATATAGATATACTGTTATATGGTCAAAAAATAATACAACATCAAAATTTGATAATTCCTCATCCTAGAATGCATGAAAGACTGTTTGTTCTAAAACCTTTACAAGATATAGATATGTATTTGGAAATACCAAACCATGGTAAAATTAATTTATTGATAGATAAGATCAATAACCAGAAAATTAGTGTGATCAAGTGAATAGTCTAGTTTAGATAGCACATAACAACGTCAAACCTTATAAAAATTAAGATAAATACAAATAAAAATGCTTACTTTTCAACAAATTATCTTTAACTTACAAAAATATTGGCATAAACAAGGATGTATTATTCTTCAACCATACGATATGGAAATAGGAGCAGGAACATCTCATACAGCAACCTTTCTAAGAGCTATTGGACCAGAACCTTGGAGAGCATCCTATGTTCAACCATCTAGGAGACCCAAAGATGGCAGATATGGTAAGAATCCTAATAGATTACAACAATATTATCAATTTCAAGTAATACTAAAACCATCACCATTTGATATTATAGACCTATACATAGAATCTTTAAAAGAACTAGGAATTAATCCATTAGAACATGATATTCGTTTCATAGAAGACAATTGGGAGAATCCTACATTAGGAGCTTGGGGTTTAGGGTGGGAAGTTTGGTTAAATGGTATGGAAATAACTCAATTTACCTATTTTCAACAAATAGGAGGATTAGATTGCAATCCAACTACTGGAGAAATTACTTATGGTCTAGAAAGACTAGCCATGTATTTACAAAATATAGATAATGTATACGATATTGTTTGGGCAAAAAATCATAAAGATTCTAATATTTTATATGGTGATATACACCTTCAGAATGAAGTAGAACAATCTAAGTTTAATTTTGAATATGCATCAGTTGATATGTTATTTAGACATTTCAATGATTATGAGAATGAAGCAAATAAGCTAATAAAACTACTTCTTCCTATACCTGCATATGAAAGAACACTTAAAGCAGCCCATATATTTAATTTGTTAGATGCTCGTAATTCTATAAGCGTCACAGAAAGAGCCTCATATATATCAAGAATTAGAAATCTATCTAAATCTATAGCACAAATATATTATTTAACAAGAGAAAATTTAAATTTTCCATTGTTATCAAAGTAAAGTTATTTTACGGAATATCAATAAATGAGCACACAGCCATTAACAATAGAATTAATAACTGAAGAACTACCTCCTAAAAAATTAAATGATATTGAAAATTCTTTTAAGAATTCTATATACTTATTTCTAAAAAATAATAAGGTGTTGACTGAAGATACTATAATACAAAGCTACTCGACTCCTAGAAGACTGGCAGTATCTTTTTCTAAAGTTCTAAATAAATCCCCTGATATAAAAAAAGAAGAACGCCTTATGCCTAAAACAATAGGCATAGAAGAGAATGGCAAACCAACCCAAACTTTACTAAAAAAACTAAAAGCAAAAGGCTTAGAAAATAACTATCAAAATAAATTAAAAATTTTGTTGGATGGGAGACAAGAATTTTTGATAATAGAAAATGAAATCCCTGGTAAAACAATAGAAGATATTTTACAAGAAGCAATAACCAACACAGTGCATTTACTATCTAGTCATTATCAATCTATGAGATATCAAACACAAGATGAAGTTAGCACTGTAAAATTTATCAGACCAGCTAGAAATCTATTTGTTTTATTCGGAACTAAAGTCATAAATATAAATGCACTAGGTTTAAATGCAACAAATAAAACTATTGGACATAGATTTATTAAAAACATCCCACTAGAAATAGACCGTGCCCATAATTACGAAAATTTCTTAGAAGAAAACGGATTTGTAATTCCATCTTATACAAAAAGAAAAACATATATTCTAAAAGAACTTGAAGCTAAAGCAAATGAAGAAAATACTACCTTAGGAAATAATACAGATCTAGAAAATCTTTTAAATGAAGTAACTGCCACAGTAGAATATCCAAAAATATATATAGGAAGTTTTAATAAAAGCTTTTTAGAACTACCTACTGAATGCTTAATATTAACGATGAGATTACATCAAAGATATTTCCCTTTGTTTGATAAAGTGACAAACAAATTAACAAATAAATTTCTAATAGTTAGCAATACTAATACAAATAACTGTGACAACATTGTCAAAGGCAATCAGAAGGTTATTCACCCAAGATTAGCTGATGCTAAATTTTTCTATGATAAAGATATTCAAATACCTCTAATCGATAGAGTTACAAAACTCAAAAATGTTATTTACCATAATAAAATAGGTTCTCAATTAGATAGAGTATATCGATTAAAATCTATATCTACATACATTGCAAATATAATAAAAATTGATCCTAAAATGCCTAATCGTGCTGCAGAATTATCAAAAGCAGATTTAGAGTCTCTAATGGTAAATGAATTTCCAGAACTTCAAGGAATAATTGGCTCATATTATGCACAAATACAAGGGGAAAATTCTACTGTTGTAGCCGCAATAAGAGATCAATATAAAAATAAATTTGAAACAATAGTATCTGAAGAAAATATTATTTCAGCTATCTTGTTTATAGCTGAGAGAATAGAAAATTTGATAGGAATGTTTAGCATAAAAATATATCCTACTGGAGAAAGCGATCAATTTGGACTTCGTAGAGCAGCACTGGGAATAATAAGCGCTTTTGAACAAATGGAGAAAGGGAATATATTTAAAAATAAGAATAATACAGAATATCTTTCCATATCAGAATTATCAAATATGACATTTTCTCTATTTGAAAATAATAACTTAGATAGCTCTACCCCAGAAAAAGTTATCATTTTTATATATGAACGCTATAAGAATCAACTAATAAAAAATTTTGAAAGAGATACTATAGAAGCTGTCTTATCGAAAAAACCTCCTTTACATCAAATATTACCTATAATTACATCTATAAATGATTTTAAAAAAACATCCTATTTTACAGACTTAATATCAATTAATAAAAGAATAAATAATTTTCTAAAAAAATCTCCAGAGCAGCTAACTGATCTAAATCATCAACTACTAGAGAATGAATCTGAACGTCTTCTTGTAATAGAAATTCTAAAAATAGAAAATGATTTAGCAGAATTACTAAAATTAGGTGAGTTTAAGAAATATTTAATTTTAGTCTCTTCATTAACAAAACATATTGAGATATTCTTTGAGGAAAACGTAGTCATGGATAATAATGAACTTATCCGCAATAATAGACTGAACATATTATCAAATATAAAATCTATTATAAATAATTTTGTAGATATTTCTTATTTGGCAACCTAAGTAAGAAATATTAATTTATCTCTTTGTAATACTTAAAAATTAAAGTAATACTATATTGATCGACAAATATAAAAAATATCCTTGCATATAATTATATTATTAATACAAACATATCATAAAAATGAATAAAACTACTAATTACATAAGATCATGTATATATTTGATATTTCTAATAATCACAGTCATTCCTTATTCGCTTATAAGTCTCTCTACTATACTACTTTCTTTAAACACTCGTTATAAAATAATATCTTTTTGGCCTAAAATAGCCCTGTGGGGACTAAAAACTATTTGTTTAGTAAAGTGGGATATAAAAGGCTTTGATAATCTACCCAAGAAACCAATTATTATTTTCTCAAATCATCAATCTGCATGGGAAACACTATTCTTTATATCACAATTACCTAAAAAAACTTGTTTTGTTTATAAAAAAGAATTACACAACATACCTTTCTTTGGATGGGGACTATATTTACTTAACATGATAGCAATTGACCGCTCAAATGGAAAAAATGCTATCAAGAAAATACTAGAAATAGGGAGAAAAAAAATAAAAGAAGACTACTATATAGTAGTCTTTCCCGAAGGAACAAGATCCACACCAAAAAATATTAATAGATTTAAAATAGGAGGAGCTTTATTTGCAGCCAATAGCAAAATTAACATTATTCCTATAGCTCACAATGCCGGTAATTTCTGGCAAAAAGACAGTTTCATTATAAAACCAGGAACGATTCAAATGTCTATAGGTCCAATTATAAATACAGAACATCTAAAATCAAATGAAATAAATAACATAGCCTTCAATTGGATAAAAAAAGAATTAGAAAAATTAAATTCATAATACATTACACTGCATTATGCTATTTTACTGAACCATGACAATGCTTAAATTTTCTACCACTTCCACAATAACAAGGCTCATTACGCTTTATCTTTCCTACAGGAACATTATTATTATCTGCTCGATCTAATAATTTATTATAATTATTAAAATCTATAAATAATAGATTCTTCATAACATCCTTTCGAATGTTTAATAACATAATAGCAAAATGTTCAAAAGCTTCTTTCCTATATTCTTGTTTAGGATTTTTTTGAGCATATCCACGTAAGTGAATCCCCTGCCTCAAAATATCTAAGAAAGATATATGATCTCTCCAATGGTAATCTATAGCTTGCAAAAAAATCATTCTTTCTATAACAAAGCAATCTAAGCTTTCTTGTTTGTCTATTTTCAGGTTGTATAATTCTAAAAGTGTATTAACTATAACATCTAATAATTGATCTATATCTTCAATTAAATTTATATTTTCTTTATACAAACTAACCAAATTTAAATTTATATAAATCTCATTTTTTAATATATTTTGAATATTTAATAGATTTTCTTGCTCAGAAAAACTATCAGTTTCTATCAATGGCTTAAAACTATAAATCACTTCTTTAAATACAGACTCAATAAGATCAGTAAAAGATAATTTAGATAGAATTTCATTTCTTTGAGAGTATATTATACGACGTTGCTCATTAGAAACATCATCGTACTCTAATAATTGTTTTCTTATGTCAAAATTACGACTTTCAACCTTTCGTTGAGCATTTTCTATAGCCCTATCTACAATTCCTGCTTTAATTGGCTCTCCATGAGGTAATTTTAAATGATCCATTACCGTTTTCAATTTATCACCAGCAAAAATTCTCATCAAAGAATCTTCTAATGACAAATAAAAACAAGAAGAACCAGGATCACCCTGTCTACCAGCCCTACCTCTTAATTGATTATCTATTCTCCTAGATTCATGTCTTTCGGTTCCTATTATATGTAAACCTCCAGAATCTTTAACCTTTTTATTTAAATTTTTCCAATCATACTTCAATTTATCAATAATAATTTTCTTGGATTTGTTATCTAAATTAATATCTAATTTTTCAATTTGTTTATCTAAATTACCACCCAATAAAATATCAGTACCTCTACCTGCCATATTAGTAGCTATTGTTATACAAAATGGCTTACCTGCTTCTGCAATAATATCCGCCTCTCTTTCATGTTGCTTAGCATTTAATATATTGTGAGATAAATTATGTTTTCTCAACATTTCAGATAAAATCTCTGAGTTCTCTATACTAGTAGTACCAATAAGTACAGGTTGGCCTTTATCATGACATGATATTATATCTTTTATAATAGAATCATATTTTTCCTGATTGGTTCTATATATATGATCATTATAGTCTTTACGAACTAACGGTTTATTAGTAGGAATAACTACTGTTTCTAAACCATATATTTCTTGAAACTCATAAGCTTCAGTAGCAGCTGTCCCTGTCATACCAGCTAATTTCTCATACATTCTAAAATAATTCTGGAATGTTATTGATGCCATGGTATGATTCTCACCTTTAATAAGAACACCCTCTTTAGCCTCTATTGCCTGATGCAAACCGTCTGACCATCGTCGTCCACTCATTAATCGACCAGTAAATTCATCTACTATTACTATTTCATTATCTCGCACAACATAATGATGATCTTTATGAAAAAGATTCCATGCTCTTAAAGATGCCATAACATAATTTATCAAATGTATATTATTGCTATCATACAAAGACTCAATACTATTTAATAAACCTTTATTTTTTAAAATTCTTTCAATATTCTCATGTCCAGATTCTGACAAATAAATTTGCTGATTTTTTTCATCTATCCAAAAATCTCCTTCTGGCTCATTACCTTCTCTATCTGGTTCTGACCTCATACGTTTTAAAAGATTGACTATTAGATTAATTCTTTCATATAAATCATTATGCTCTTCAGAAGGACCAGAAATTATTAGTGGAGTACGAGCTTCATCAATTAATATAGAATCAACCTCGTCAACAATAGCATAACTTAGTAACCTCTGACGTTTGTCATGTAAATTAAACTCCATGTTATCTCTTAAATAATCAAACCCAAATTCATTATTAGTGCCATAAGTTATATCAGAGTTATATGCATTAATCTTTTCTTCTGAAGATTGGTCAGAAACAACAACCCCTATAGATAAATCTAAAAAATTATATAATTTACCCATCCACTCTGCATCTCTACGAGCAAGATAATCATTTACAGTTACTACATGAACACCTTTACCTGCTATTGCATTTAAATATACAGCTAGTGTTGCTGTAAGAGTTTTCCCTTCTCCTGTACGCATCTCTGCAATTTTTCCGTTATGTAAGGCTATACCACCTAACAGCTGAACATCAAAATGACGCATGTTATAAACACGCCTACTTGCCTCTCTAACAACAGCAAAAGCCTCAGGTAACAAATCATCTAAGGATATACCTTTATCATATTTCTCACGAAACTCTTTGGTCTTGGCTTTAATTTCTTCGTTGGTAAAACCTTTAAACTTAGCTTCTAAATCATTAATTCTATTCACTAAATGATAGTATTTTTTTAAAATTCTATCATTACGAGTACCAAAAAATTTTTTAAATAAAAAGAATACATCCATAGCTAAACTTTAAAACCTCGTTATAAAGATGTAAAATAAACTGTATATTACATATTACAAAAAATCATTTCAATTTTTTAGTTATAAATCAAAATAAATTTATATTATTTTTTACAAAGTCAAATCACATAAATTATTGAATAAATTAATTATTATTTAAAATTCTATTTATAGATTAAAATGAATACAAACTATAAAAACAAAACAAAAAATACAACACTAGAAAAACTAGTTATAAAATGGCTTGATTTAAATAATACAACACATAATATATTAGCAATGGCACAAAACAATATAAAAATAGAACATGCCATATCCAATATGCTTCCTAAAAACCTAGAACTATCTTACAAAACAATCAAATTAGACAATGGAATATTATCAATAGCTGTACCTAACTCAGCACATGCTACAAGAATACGCCATTTCTCGGTAGAAATTATTAAAAAATTTAAAGAACTATATAACCTGGACATTAAGTCATTAAATACAAAAATATATAGTGAGATTTTTAATACTCAGAAAAACATAGAAAAAGATTACAAGAAGTCTTTCCTAGATAATTACAGCATTGAAAATTTCAAAAAATTAAACAAAAAAATCAAAGATGGACCTCTAAAAGAGGCGATTTTAAGACTTATAGAAAGAAATAGACAATAAAAAAATTAACAATTTTTGTTATCCGACTAAATTGATATCACTATTCCTCATAGGATATTACCTCCCAGGAATCTTTGCTATCTAATAAAGACATAATTAACTTGTTATTAAGAGAATGTCCTGACTTATGAGCAACATATCGTGCTAACAAAGGACCACCTAATAAATATAAATCACCTATTGCATCTAGTGCTTTATGTCTAACAAATTCATCTTCATAACGTAAACCTTCTATATTCAGAATCTTAGAATCATCCATAACTATTACATTATCAAGACTAGCACCTTTTACTAAACCTATAGAACGTAAATTCTCAACTTCCTGCATAAATCCAAATGTTCTTGCTCTAGAAATATCGTGTATATATGATTTTTGGAAAAGATCAATTTCTATATAATCAGATGTTGATCTAATAACAGGATGGTCGAAAGCAATTGAAAAATTTACAATAAAACTACTACATGGTTCAAGCCTTGCATATTTTCTATTTATACCATAACCTTCACCAACTTCGATAGACTTTAGAATCTTTATAAATTTTTTTGATTGATTTTGCTCTACAATACCAGCTGATTTTAATAAACATATAAAAACAGCTGCACTCCCATCCATTATTGGAACTTCTTCTCCATTTAAATCTATATGAATATTATCTATACCAAGACCATATAAAGCAGACATTACATGCTCAACTGTAGAAACCCGTATGCTGTTATTCTGTAATACCGTAGCGAAACGCGTATCTACCACATAACTAGCATATGCTGGCAAATCCATTATAGGAATACAATCAACTCTATGGAATATAATTCCATTATTAACTTCTGCTGGACGGAATGTAATATTCACTTTTTTACCTGAATGTAAACCTATCCCAGTAGCACTAACAGATTTTTTTATACTACGTTGTTTAAGCATAGAATAACCTTATTTAAGAAATAATAAATTAAATAAACTTAGTCTGTCTTCTTTCTTAAAAAAGCAGGTATATCAAAATCTTCTTTAGCTAAATTTTGTTTGTTAGCACTAATAGAAGTTTTGACTCTAGGATTGCGCATTACAGATGGTGTGTGTCCTTTAAATTGATAAATATTCTTGGAATTATCGTTGGTAGAACCTACTTTATCATCTAACACATCAGTTTTATTATCTAATACTAACCCTGTAGCAACAACTGTTACCCTAAGATCATCTCCCATAGAATCATCATAAGCATTTCCAAAAATCACAGTAGCATCTTCTGAGGCGTAACTTCTTACTATTTCCATAATTTCGCGAGTTTCTCTCATTTTTAATGATCTACTAGATGTAATATTTACTAATAATCCTCTTGCTCCATTTAAATCAATTCCTTCTAATAAAGGACATGCAATAGCTTGCTCAGCTGCTATTTTAGCTCTATCAATACCTGAAGCTGTTGCTGTTCCCATCATTGCTTGACCATGCTCACCCATAATTGTACGAACATCTTCAAAATCAACATTTACATTGCCTTCTACGTTAATAATCTCTGCTATGCCAGAACAAGCATTATGTAAAACACTATCAGCTGATTTAAAACAATCTTCTTGTGTCGCTTCCTCATCCATAAACTTATAAAGATTTTCATTAAGAATTACAATAAGAGAATGAACATGTTTAGATAATTCCAATATTCCTTCTTCTGCTAAACGTAAACGTTTACTTCCTTCAAACAAAAAAGGTTTTGTAACAATTCCTACTGTTAATATACCCAATTCTTTAGCTATTTCTGCAACAATAGGGCTTGCTCCAGTTCCAGTTCCACCTCCCATACCTGCAGTAATAAATACCATATGACTTCCAGTTAAAGCAGATCTAATCTCTTCTTTAGCTGTTTCTGCATGTGCCTTACCTTGCTCAGGTTTTGCTCCTGCTCCTAAACCAGTATTACCAAGACGTATTTGGACAGGTGCATTTGTAGCGGCTAAAGCTTGAGAATCAGTATTAGCGCATATGAAATCAACACCCTTTACTCCACTATTAATCATATGAGCAACTGCATTACCACCAGCACCACCAACACCTATAACCTTTATAATAGTTCCTTTAGAACTATTATCTAAAATTTCAAACCTCATATTACCCTCTCAAAACCATTTTTCATTAAGAATCCATAATATATTGAAAGATACCAATTTAGAATTCTATTAATAATTAAGAACTCTTATAACATAATATTTTTTATAATAAAATAGAGAATCCTGTTATTAAATAAACATTGAACCTATATCTTACAAGAAGCTCCTGATAAAATCTTCAAACATAAATCAGAATAATCAACCCCAATTTCTCTGGCTGAAATAGGAACTAAAGAGTGTGAAGTCATGCCTGGAGATGTATTAATTTCTAATAACCAAGGTTTATCATATTCATCTAAAAGTATATCAATACGAGCCCAACCTCTACATTCAATTATCTTATAAGCATCTTTAGATATTTTAATAATATCATTTGTTATCTCTTTAGATAAATTAGCAGGGCATAAATATTTTGTTTCTTCCGAAAAATATTTATGTTCATAATCATAACTATGATTAGGAGTTATGATTTCTATTATGGGTAAAACTTCAATATCATTATTATTTTCAATAATAGATACGGTTAATTCTCGACCAACAATATACTTCTCAGCAAAAACTTCATTATCAAAAAGCACAGCCTTCTTATATGCTTCATCTATATCATCATAAGAATTAGCTACCTTAATTCCAAGGGTTGATCCTCCATGCACTGGCTTTATAATTAGAGGAAATCCCAAAATATCTAAATCACACTTAGAATTATTATTCTTATCTAATTTAAAAAACATAGGAGTAGGCAATCCTCCTTGCATCCATAACTTCTTAGTTATGACTTTATTCATAGCAATACTAGAGGCCATGTGGCCGCTTCCTGTATATGGAATATTCAGCAATTCTAGAACACCTTGTATAGAACCATCCTCTCCATATTTACCATGTAAAGCAATAAAAACAACATCAAATTTTTCTTTAACTAAATCTGGTACAGTATTCTCTCCTGTATCAAATAAATAAACATCCAAACCTCTACTTTTTAAAGCATTATATATATTTTGACCTGATAGCAAAGAGATTTCCCTTTCAGAAGATTGACCTCCACACAATATTCCAACCTTACCAAAAGAAACAGTCATACAAAATCTCCTATAGCATAAGCAACTTTACTAATAGACCCAGCTCCCATAACAATTACTAAATCATTAGCTCTAACAAAATTAACAATAGCAAGTGGCAAATCAGAAATATCTTCTATAAATATAGGTTCTACTTTACCTGCAACTCTCACAGCTCTAGATAAAGCTCTCCCATCCGCAGCAACTAAATAATCTTCTCCTGCACTATATACTTCAGTCAAAATTAAAACATCTACTGTTCCTAAAACACGTACAAAATCTTCAAAACAATCTCTAGTTCTAGTATACCTATGAGGCTGAAAAACAAGAACCAAACGACTATCTGGTCTTGCCCCTCTTGCTGCTAAAACTGTAGCTGCCATTTCTACTGGATGATGTCCATAATCATCAATAACCTCAAAAAAACCTCCACCATTCATTTCAAGAACTGGGAACTTACCTACATAAGTAAATCTTCTACCTACACCATGAAATATATTGAGACTATCTACAATAACATCATCAGATATCCCTATCTCTGTTGCAACAGCAATTGCAGCTAAAGCATTCTGTACATTATGTAACCCTGGTAAATTTAACTTTATACTTAAAGTAGATAATATTTTTTTATCAATGTTATATCTTCTAACATCAAATTCCATCGACATATCTACTGCTCTTATATTATAAGCATGTATATGCGATTCACTATTAAGGCCATATGTAACAACAGGACGAGATATAAAAGGCATAACATCACAAATAATATTACTATCTATACAAACAATGGCATTCCCATAAAAAGGTAACCTATGTATAAAATTTATAAATGATTGTTTTAGCTTTTCTATATCATGATCATATGTACTCATATGATCAGAATCAATATTTGTAACAACAGCCATAATTGGCAATAAATTTAAAAATGAACCATCAGATTCATCAGCCTCTACTACTATATACTCTCCCTGTCCTAAACAAGCATTAGTTCCTACAGAATTTAATTTCCCTCCTATTACATAGGTTGGATCTAGCCCACCAAACTCTAAGATACTTGCTATTAAACTAGTAGTGGTAGTTTTCCCATGTGTCCCTGCTATTGCTATTCCTTTCTTAAATCTCATAAGCTCAGCTAGCATAACAGCTCGAGGAACAATTGGAATATTTATAAGCTTAGCTGCTACAATTTCAGGATTCGAGTCATCAATAGCTGATGACACTACAATTACTGTAGAACCATATATATTTTTTGCTTCATGACCAATATATACCTTAATACCCAAAGATTTTAAACGATCAATAGCAACTGAACATTTTATGTCAGAGCCACTTACAACATATCCTAAATTTAGCATAACCTCTGCTATGCCACTCATTCCAGAACCACCAATACCTACAAAATGTATATGTTTAATTCTCTCTTTCATTTCTAAAGACTTCTTAATGAATCACAAATGTCAGCAATCTTATTTCCAGAATCTCTTCTAGAAAAAGAATATGCTCTAATAGCCATGTCTCTTAATTTAGAACGATCTAGATCTAACAACCATCTTGCTAACAATTCTGGTGTTAAATCTTCTTGTCGTTTTAACCATGCAGCATTAGAATTACTTAAAATCTCTGCATTTTTTAACTGATGATTCTTAATAGATTTAGGAAAAGGAATTAATAAAGAAGCAACCCCAATCGCGGTAATTTCCGAAATGGTTATAGCTCCCGAGCGACATATAACTAAATCAGCTTCAGATAAGACCGTAACCATATCTTCTATAAATTCTAAACAATTTGCTCTAACATCAAAATTCTTATACAATTTTTCAAGTCGTTCTAAATTATTTCTTCCACACTGATGAGTAACAATAGGACGACTCTCATCAGGCATCAAAGAAAGAGCAGCAGGTAATAAACAATTAAGATCACCTGAACCTAAACTGCCTCCCAATATTAATAAATTTAATTTTTTATTATCACGAACGCTATATCTCAAAGAAGGACCTGGAACTTCAAAAAATCTTTCCCTAACAGGATTTCCAATAAAGCTAACATTTAAAGGTTTAGTAATAGGATAACCACTTAACATTTGATAGGCAAATCTATATAAAAAATTATTAGCTCTTCCAACAATAGCATTTTGTTCATGTATAACTATAGGAATTCTTTTTATAAAAGCTACTAAGCAAGCAGGAATTGTTACATGACCGCCCATTCCTATAACAACTATTGGTTTTTTAGTAGAGATAATCTTCCAAGATAAAATCATAGATCTTATCAATCTAAATGGGAAAGTTAATAAAGTAATAATTTTCTTATTTGGTATGCCATTAAAATTTATAGAACTAAATTCTAATCCATGAGCAGGAACAATATGACCCTCCATTCTATTATGATTACCTAACCATAATATTTCCCAACCTCTTTTGCGTAAAATATCAGCAACAACTAAACCAGGCATAATATGACCAGCAGTTCCTCCAGCTATTATAATGGCCAAATTCTTATCCATATAAAAAACTCCCCAAATACTACTTATTTACTGCTTTTATATATTGATCAATTGCAAATTAAATTTTATTAAGAAGCATAACTTCCTTAGCAAAAATCTTTCCTCTATGATCATAATCTTTAAACATATCAAGACTAGAACAAGCTGGAGATAAAAGTACAATATCTCCTGGAGTTGCAATCTGAAAAGATTTTAAAACTGCTTCTTCCATACTATCAACAAAAAAACATGGAATATTTGTATCTTTAATAATTTCAAAAATATCGAATTTAGAACTTCCAAGTAATATAATTGATTTTGTATATTCAACTATTGCATCTCGAAGTTGTGAAAAATCCTGCCCTTTACCTAAACCACCAGCAATTAAAATAGCTTTTTTATTACAACAACTTCTTAGTGCTGCTATAGTAGCACTAATATTAGTTGCCTTACTGTCATCTATATACTTCACTCCATTTACTTCCGAAATAAACTCTATTCTATGATGTTCACCTCTATAATGGCATAATACATCTATAATTTTTTCTGTAATGGGAGTTATGAAACTAATCAATTGCAAAGCAGCTAATACGTTAGCATAATTATGATCTCCTTTAATTTTTAAAAGATCTGCTTTTAACAAATAAACTAAAGAATTATCATAAAAATAACTATCAGCATCATTAATAAGATTCAAATTGTCAGTTTCTAATTTATATAAAACCAACCATTTATTTCCACCATATAAAACCATACCAAAACAACCAGATTTAGATGGTTTATCTATTCCAAAACTATAAATATCATCTTTTAATCTTTTTGATTTTTCTACAATTTTAGGATCATTCCTATTTATTAAAGATGTTTTTGTGAAATTTATTATACTAATTTTAGAATCCCAATAAGATTCTATATCACCATGCCAATCTATATGATCAAAATCTAAATTTAAAACTACTGAAACTTCTATTTTCAACGATTTCACATTGAACAATTGAAAACTAGATAGCTCAACAACCCATACATCAGGAAGTTTATTAGCTTTTAATAAATCCATAAGTACAGTAATGACAGGAGGACCAATATTCCCTGCTTTACAAACAGATACTCCAATATTATGCAAAATATAATGGCACAATGATGTTACTGTAGTTTTACCATTAGTACCTGTAATAGCAATAATTCTGGGACAATAATTAATATCTTTATATAAGTCATCTAAAATTCTAGAAAACAATTCAATATCATTGATAATCTCTATGTTCTTCTTTTTAGCCGAAAATAGAAGATTCTTCGCTAAATTACTATTAGGATAAATACCTGGACTTAAAATCACCTGAGAAACACCACATAACCAATCTGAATTAAAATCATCTCCACAACCCAAATGATAAGACACAGAGCTTTTAGCAAAAAAAGAACTTGATTCTAGTTTGTTAACTGATTTCTGAGGATAATGAGAATCAACAATTACTATACTTATACCCTTATACAAATACCATAAAGCGACTGATAGTCCAGACTCACCCAAACCTACTATCATCATCAATTCATTATTTTTTTTCATTTTGCTATTAAAGAAGATAGAGCTATTAAAATTAAAATTATATTTACAATCCAAAACCGTACTACTACATGAGTTTCCTTACAGCCATGAACTTCGAAATGATGATGCAAAGGAGTCATTTTAAATATTCTTTTCCCCTCACCATACTTTCTCTTAGTATAACGAAACCAACTTACCTGCAAAATCACCGAAATTGTTTCTAAAACAAAAATACCACCCATTATAATCAAAGTTATTTCTTGATTTATAATAATTGCTATAGAACCTAAAGTAGCACCTAAAGACAATGATCCAACATCACCCATAAAAATCTGGGCTGGATACGAATTAAACCAAAGAAAAGATAATCCAGAACCCAGTATTGCAGCACAAAACACAACCAGTTCTGAGGAACCTTCAATATAAGGAACAAATAAATAACTAGAAAAATCTACTCTTCCTTCAATATAAGCAAAAATAGCTAAGGCTCCTGCCACCATAGATATAGGGAAAATTGCAAGACCATCTAAACCATCAGTAAGATTAACTGCATTACTGGTACCTACTATTACAAATGACGATAAAGCAATGAAACTTATAATACCCAAATGAAAACTATAGTCTTTTAAAAATGGAATCAATAATTCAAAATCATGATAATAAAAACTATCAACATTATGAATATCAACATTAGATAATATAATAGCTATAATCAAAGAAAAAAATATAGCTAATAAAAACTGACATAAGATTTTCAATTTAGCACTTATACCCTCTGGATTATTATAAACAACCTTATTGTAATCATCGACAAAACCAATAAGACCAAAGGAAAGCATTATTGACATAACTATCCATATAAAAGAATTTCTTAAATCACTCCATAAAAGAATATTACTAACTATAGTTAGTAATATAATTACACCTCCCATTGTAGGTGTACCTTCTTTATAAACATGAGATTCCGGTCCATATAAACGAATAGCTTGTTTAAAACGTAATTCTCTTAATTTGTTAATTATAAATGGAGAAATTAAAATGCCTAATATAAAAGAAACAAAGAACGTTAACATTGCTCTAAAACAAACATTTTCAAGAAAATTAAAATACCCCAACAAATGTAAAATCTCAATAATCATTTATATCCTACTATTCTTTATTATATGTATCAAAATAAGAAACTATACGCTCCATTTTCATAAAACGTGAGCCTTTAATTAAGATACTAGCAGGACCTGACATTTTATGTATTAACATGATAATTTCATCTATATTCTTACAAATAAAACATCTACCTTCAAAGCATTTAGCCATAACAGAACTAAATTTCCCTATTGTCACTAGAATATCAATCCCACAATCATATGCATATTTTGCAATTTCATAATGCATAGCATCACCATTAATTCCAATTTCCCCCATTTCTCCAAAAACCAAAACTTGTGGTTTAGGTAAATTTTTTAAAACATCTATTGCTGCTAATGCAGAATCAGGATTAGAGTTATAAGTATCATCTATTAATATTCTATCTTTATCTAAATAATTAAAATACATTCTTCCTTTTATAGAATGAAATGAAGAAATATAACTAACAGCTTTAAGCAAAGGAACACCTAAAGCTAAAGCAGCAGAAATAGCAGCCAATGCATTTCTCAAATTGTGCAATCCTGGAACATTTAAAACAAGTTTTACTTCAATCCCTAAATATACTAGGGTACATGTTGTTTTATCTATGAAAGATAGAATATCTTTAGCATATAAATTACATCTCTTAGTAAAACCAAAAAGAAAAACTTTCTTGTTTTTAGATAAATCTTCCCAAATATGAGAATAGGAATCATCACCAGGATATATAATGACTCCATCTTCTGATACAAAATTAATAATACTACCATTCTCATAGGCAACAGATTCTACATCTTTCATAAACTCTTGATGTTCCCTTTGAGCATTAGTAATGACTATAATATTTGGCTTAACTAATTCTGATAAATGTTTTATTTCACCTGGATGATTCATTCCAAGCTCAAAAACAGCAACTTTATGCTCTTTTCTTAATCTTAAAATACTTAAAGGTACACCAATATCATTATTTAAATTACCCTTTGTTGATAAACAAAAACTCTTACCAAAAAAAGAAGTTAATATAACTGATATCATCTCTTTAGTAGTAGTCTTCCCATTACTACCAACCACAGATATAACAGATGGATTATATTTTCTTCGCCAAGAAAAAGCCACATCATTCAAAGCATTCTTAGTATCATTAACAATAACTTGGGGTATTATACTTTTCAAACAATTATTAGAAACTACTGCTGCACAAGCTCCTTTAAGATATGCAGAATCTAAATAATTATGACCATCAAAATTAGCACCTTTTAAAGCAAAGAAAATATCTCCCTTGTTTAAGGTACGAGTATCAATAGAAACACCAGAAACATATGGCAAAGACATTGCAAGACTAGCCCACTGATAATCATCAAAGAATATCTTTTTATTATTAAATTCCTGATATGTTTCATGACCTTTACCTGCTATAACAACTATATCATTAATATTAGATTGCCATATTGCATGCATAATAGCATTAGATCTATTAATAATTACATCTATACTAGCCATACTATCATTATCAATTTTTTCTAACATTTGACTAACAATATGATATGGATCCTCATTACGAGGATTATCACTAGTAATAATAATTTTATCTGCTAGTTTTATTGATATAAGAGTCATTTCTGATCTCTTACCTACATCTCTATTACCTCCACAACCAAAAACACAAATCAATTTTCCCTTTCTAATTATAGCCAAATCTCTCAAAGAAGATAAAATCTTACTCAAAGCATCTGGTGTATGTGCATAATCTACAATTACATAAGGATAATTAATTTCTTTGTTTTTTATGAATGGCAATACTTTCTCTAATCTACCTTTTACCCCTTTTAATAATTTAATTAATTTAATAATTTCTAAACTTCTTATATCTAAAGCTTTAAGAACAGAGACTACCAATAAAACATTATAAATATTATAAAAACCTAAACAATTAATTTCTAATTCAAATTTATGACCTAAAATACATAATTTAAAATTATAACCATTCGCATTTTGATCTATATCATAAGCAAATATATCTGCATTAACATTAGGATTTACACTAAAAACAAATTGAACACCAGACTTATTATTTTCTACTAATCTCTTACCTGCATTATCATCTATGTTAATTATGACTTTTTCTACAGAAGAAAGATTAAACAGTTTGCTTTTTGATTTTTCATAATTATCTATATTTAAGTGATAATCCAAATGATCTCTAGTTAAATTAGTAAAACAAGCTATCTTAATAATCAGACCATTCAAACGACCTTGTTCTATGCCTATGGATGATGCTTCTATAGCTATAAATTGCACACCATTTAAATACATTTCTGAAACTATCCAATGCATAGTTATAACATCAGGAGTAGTAAGACCTCTATAAATAACATCTCCATTAGGAATTATGGCTCCCATTGTTCCTATAGTTCCACATTTCTTACCAGAGTTATTTAAAGAATTAGCTATCCATTGAACACAAGTAGTTTTCCCATTAGTCCCAGTTACAGCAATTATAGTAATCTTTTCAGATAAATACCCATACCATTTTGCAGCTAACGAGCCTATTATTTCCTTTAAATCAACAACTACGACATATTCAATGTTCTTTTTTAAATTTATTAATGATTTAATATCATTATCTATTAAAACAACAGAAGCTCCATTATTAATAGCATCATCTATGTAATCCAATACATTACATCTATTCTGATCACCAATAAAAACAAAAACATCTCCTGGTAAAACTCTTCTCGAATCAGAAACCAATTTAGATTTACTGTTAGCAACATAACTTTTTAATAAATCAAATAAGCTATTAACATTATATTTGAATGCAGTTTCTGCTTTGCGCATAAATTAATCTACCTCTTGCTATAAATCAATACTATAAAATTATTAGTAAGATTTCTGGGATACTCTTAAAACAGCAGAACGAGATCTAGGATTTTCATTAATCTCTTCTTTACTAGGGAAAATCCTTAAAACTGAACGCATTGAAGGCTCAGGTATGTCCTTTGCATAAATAGGTAAGTCTATATAGACATTTTGCTTCAATAAGTCAGAATTAATTGATTTTTTTACAATTCTATCTTCAAGAGAATGAAAGCTTATGACAGATAATACTCCAGCAGGATTTAGCAAGTCTATTGATGACTTTAAACATTTAGATAAATCTAGTAATTCATTATTAATATGAATACGCAAAGCCTGAAAACTACGTGTTGCTGGATGTTTACATTTTTCACGGATTGGTATGGCTTTTGATATACATTCGGATAATTCAAAAGTAGAAGTAAAAGGTTTTTTATCTCTATATGCAATTATTGCTTTTGCTATTTGCAAAGCAAATCTTTCTTCCCCATAATTAGACAAAACATCTTTAATTTCATTAAGACTAGCTTTTTGTATCCAATCAGAAACAGTTATACCCTTAGTATTATCCATACGCATATCTAAAGGACCATCTCGCATAAAAGAAAAACCTCTTTCTCCTCTTTCAATTTGAGGAGATGAAATACCAAGATCTAACATTATTCCATCAACATAATTAACATTTCGTGAATATAATTCTTCCTTAATACAAGCAAAACTATTATGAATAACATTCACCCTATTATCTTGTTTTGCTAAATCATTAGCTACTACTATTGCCTCAGGATCTTTATCAAAAACAAACACCATAGAGTCACTATCTAAAAAACTCAATAACTCCTTAGTATGACCACCTCTTCCAAATGTTCCATCTACAAAAATACCATTAAAAGAACCTTTCTGTTTTATCAAAGAATATTTTTCTAACAAATTAGTATTTTTTTTTATAGATTTTCTAAATAATAAAGAGGATATAGTTTGCTTTAATAAAACAGGTTTATGGTTCATAATTGATAGTTTTTAAAACCGAAATAAATATATGAATTTATATTACAAATAAGAATTGAGATATAGATACAAACTATCTATATCTCAAAAAAAGAAACAGTCATAATTTACAATTAAATAAAAAAACAGAGTAAATCTATAGGCTGGATTCTGTTATCTTGTTAAAAATAACAAGATGGTGATCATTCATCTGCACAAATTTTCGCAAATTTGTTGTAGCCATCTACCCGTATACTCAAGCGGACCGCTCTTCATGATATAATATCAAGCGCATACCTATTTGATGTTGCTCCGGATAAAGGTTGCCGCGTTTCACCTTGCAATATAAGCAAATATATAAATAATTTTTGCATAGCTTGCAAACTCGTCTCTGTGGCCCTATTTCTTAATCACATAAAATATAATTTTACTAATTAGACGGTCGTTAGCCGCTATCCTGTCCTTTGGAGTCCAGACCTTCCTCGAAAATGTATAAATCCGCGATCACCCAATTTACTCTAATTCATATTTTAATATGAATTTAAATTAATATAAAACATTTTATTATATAAAATAGATTTTTAAAATTATTATGGCCACAAACAATCTAATAACACTTACTAATGCATCTTTATCACATGGAAATCTTAATATTCTAAATGATACTAATTTAACTATAAAAAACAATGATCGTATTGGGTTAATTGGAAGAAACGGTTCGGGGAAATCTTCTTTATTAAATATCATATATGGGCAAATTGAGTTAGACAAAGGATCTATAAACAAAAGAAAAAATACTAGCATCTCATTTGTCGAACAAGAACCAAAAATTAAAAACAATCTAACAATACTAGATGCTATATATAATGAAGAGTTCATAGATAACAAAAAACTAGCCAAAACCCAGAAAATAATAGAAGATTTAGAACTAGATAAAAATATTACTATTAACAATCTCTCAAAAGGAACTTATAGAAAAGTAGCTTTAGCAAGAGCCATAATAAGTGATCCAGACATATTAATATTAGATGAACCAACAAATCACTTGGATATTAAAGGAATAGAGTATCTAGAAGAATTACTTTCTAATTGGAAAAAATCAATAATTTTGGTAACTCATGATCGTTATTTATTAGACAAAGTTACAAATAAAATTGTGGAGCTATATAAAGGAAATTTATTACAGTTCCCTGGTAATTTCTCTAAATGGCAAATATATAAAAACCAGTTTCTGATTGCTGAAAGTGAAGAAGATAAAAGATTTAATAATTTTTTATCTCAAGAAGAAATATGGATAAGGAAAGGAGTACAAGCTAGAAGGAAACGAAATGAAGGAAGAGTTAAGAGATTAGAAGAACTCAGACAACAAAGAGAAGAAAAAACAAGAACTATAGATAAAATAAAGGTGCCAATTAATGAGACTGATATATCTGGTAAAATAGTTACAAAGATAGAATCAATAAGCAAAAGTTATAATGGAATAAAAATTATAGATAACTTTTCCACATGCATAATGAGAAAAGATAAAGTTGGAATTATTGGTCCAAATGGGGCAGGTAAAACAACATTATTAAATCTTATATTGCAAAATGATAATGTTGATTCTGGTAAAGTGTATAGTGGCACAAACACAATAATTGGATATTATGACCAACAAAGAATAAATTTGAACGAAGACAAGACCATCTTAGAAAATATAAACACAAATGGTGATTGGATATCATCTGGGACATCCCAAAAACATGTTATAAAATACCTGGAAGATTTTTTATTCCACCAAACAGTAATAAATACGCCTGTAAAAATCTTATCAGGAGGAGAAAAGGCTAGATTGTCATTAGCAATTTTATTTTCAAAACCAACAAATGTTCTCGTCTTAGATGAACCAACCAATGATCTTGACATAGAAACAGTAGAGATTCTAGAAGAAAAATTACACGAATATAACGGGACTATCTTAATAGTTAGTCATGATCGTTATTTTTTAAATAATATAGTAACTCAAACAATATTATTTGAAGGAAACGGCAAATGGACTAATATAGCTGGCACATTAGAAAAAAATGAATATATATACTACAAAAAACCAAAAAAACATAAACAAGGAAATACAAAAGAAATTACCAATAAAGTCATTAATAAATTACAAACAAAAAAATTACAACCATGGGAGATAAAAGAATTAAATAACATGCCCACAGAAATTACTAATCTAGAAGAAATTCAAAATAATTTAACTCTTAAACTAAGTAATGAAAAAATATATAACAAAACTAATGAAACAGCGCTACAAAAAATAAATGAAGAACTACAAAAAGTATCGAAGGAATTAGATGAGAAATATCAAAGATGGTCTGCTCTTGAAAAGAAAAATCAATAAATTAAAATAAATTAAAATAAATTAAAATAAATTAAAATAAATTAAAATAAATTAAAATAAATTAAAATAAATTAAAATAAATTAAAATAAATTAAAATAAATTAAAATAAATTAAAATAAATTAAAATAAATTAAAATAAATTAAAATAAATTAAAATAAATTAAAATAAATTAAAATAAATTAAAATAAATTAAAATAAATTAAAATAAATTAAAATCAAATACGGCTACGTAGAGCCATTTTAAAATTTTACCAGCAGATAATGGGATGATTTTAATATCATTACTTGTTAATTCATTAGGAACAATATTATCCTCTTTATATAAAGTTAATAATTCTTTGTTCCTTGGTAAATTATAAAAATCAGGACCGTTAAAACTTGCAAATAATTCTAAATTATCTAATCTACCAACACTATCAAATATAGAAGCATATAACGACATAGCATGACTTGCATTATAACAACCTGCACAAGAACAAGCATTTTCTTTAAAACTCTTATCATGAGGAGCACTATCTGTTCCTAGAAAAAACTTTTTATTTCCACTTGTTGCGGCATTCAATAATGCTATTCTATCTTCTTCTTTTTTTAAAATAGGCAAACAATACAAATGAGGGTTTAATCCACCAAAAAAAATATCATTTCTATTGTAAATTAAGTGTTGTGGTGTAATTGTTGCTGCTATTGGACTATTATCATCATCAAGGACAAAATCCACACCTTCTTTAGTTAGAAATATGCTCAAAATACTATTTTTAAACTTGGAAATCTTTCTTAAAATGACCATAACCCGATCAATAAAAACCCTCTCTCTATCAAAAATATCAACTCTTCTATCTGAAACTTCTGAATGTACTAACAATGGCATACCAACTTTTTGTAAGTTTTCCAATAATTCACTACAATTACCTAATAAATCAACAACACCATGCTGAGAATTTGTAGTTGAAGAAGCTGGATAAAGTTTAAATGCAAAAACAACACCAGATTTTTTTGCTCTTAAAACTTCTTCAGATGGTGTACTATCTTGAAGGTATATGGTCATTAGAGGTTCAAAAATATTACCAACTTCTATTCTATTTTCTGATTTTAGTTTTTCTATAGAATTTAATATTCTTTCTCTATAAGCAATCGCCATTTCAGTTGTTATAACAGGAATTTGTAAATTAGGCATAACAACAGCTCTCGCAAATTGCTTTACAGTATCCAAAACAACGACATCTAACATTTGTGAATCTCTTAGATGTACATGCCAGTCATCTGGTTTAGTAATTGTAAATTTATCAATCATTTCATATATCTAAAAAATAAATACTAATTATTATAAGGAGATAGATCATCCAACAAACATAAAAAACC
Source organism: Candidatus Kinetoplastibacterium desouzaii TCC079E (assembly GCF_000340795.1). Classification (NCBI taxonomy): domain Bacteria; kingdom Pseudomonadati; phylum Pseudomonadota; class Betaproteobacteria; genus Candidatus Kinetoplastidibacterium; species Candidatus Kinetoplastidibacterium desouzai. The sequence continues at coordinate 657,258 of NC_020294.1, forward strand.
ACTAGACAAACGATACATTACCCAAGTAATTGTAATTATAATTCCAAGATAACCTATATAAATATATGACAAAACAAGATTAATCATTAATAAAATTATAGACACCCAAAAAGTGTATAATAACCATTCAAAATGTTCAAAATATATTGTTCCAACAACATCTTTTTTTCTAGAATATATAATAACAACAGAAGCTAGTGTCATTGGCCAGAAAAAACCAGAAGTCATAAAACCAACTGAAAAAAAAGCATATATTATCTTGGTTAGCAATTTATAATTTGAAAAAAAAATTTGAAGAGTCTTTATCAAAAGAATTCATAACATTATATCCTCTAAGAATCAAATAGAACTAAGAAGAGTCTATTACTAATAGACATACAGCACAAGAAAAAAATCTTTTAAAGATAGCAGGTTTAATAGAATATAATATTGATTTTTTATAGATTTATATAGAGAGAATCCCCTACAAATAATAATCTGTAGGGGATTATATAAGAGCCTGACGATAACCTACTTTCACAGACGAGATGTCTAATATCATCGGCGCAAAGGCGTTTAACTGTCCTGTTCGGGATGGGAAGGAGTGGGTCCACCTTGCTATAGTCATCAGGCATAACCTGTATTATATTTGATCATCATAAAATAAACAAATATAAAATAATCATAGAAGAAACACTCAAAAATACTTTTTCAGAATCTTAAAAACATGAACAGCTTAATAACATACACTCAGATTAATAACCTGTAGAGTTATAGGATCAAGCCTCACGGGCAATTAGTATCGGTTAGCTTAATACATTACTGTACTTACACATCCGACCTATCAACGTCCTGGTCTTGAACGACCCTTTAGGGGGATCTAGTCCCCGGGATACCTTATCTTCAGACGAGTTTCCCGCTTAGATGCCTTCAGCGGTTATCTCTTCCGTACGTAGCTACCCGGCTATGCCATTGGCATGACAACCGGTACACCAGAGGTACGTCCACTCCGGTCCTCTCGTACTAGGAGCAGGCTCTGTCAAGTATCCAACGCCCACGGCAGATAGGGACCAAACTGTCTCACGACGTTTTAAACCCAGCTCACGTACCTCTTTAAATGGCGAACAGCCATACCCTTGGGACCGACTACAGCCCCAGGATGAGATGAGCCGACATCGAGGTGCCAAACACCGCCGTCGATATGAACTCTTGGGCGGTATCAGCCTGTTATCCCCAGAGTACCTTTTATCCGTTGAGCGATGGCCCTTCCATTCAGAACCACCGGATCACTATGTCCTGCTTTCGCATCTGTTCGACGTGTCAGTCTCACAGTTAAGCACGCTTATGCCATTGCACTAAAAGCACGATTTCCGACCGTACCTAGCGTACCTTAGAACTCCTCCGTTACTCTTTAGGAGGAGACCGCCCCAGTCAAACTGCCCACCATGCACTGTCCCAAATCCGGATAACGGATCAAGGTTAGAATCGTAAAGAATCCAGGGTGGTATTTCAAGGATGGCTCCACATAACCTAGCAGTCATGCTTCAAAGCCTCCCACCTATCCTACACAAGATTATTCACAATCCAATGCAAAGCTACAGTAAAGGTTCATGGGGTCTTTCCGTCTAGCCGCGGGTAGATTGCATCATCACAAACATTTCAACTTCGCTGAGTCTCAGGAGGAGACAGTGTGGCCATCGTTACGCCATTCGTGCAGGTCGGAACTTACCCGACAAGGAATTTCGCTACCTTAGGACCGTTATAGTTACGGCCGCCGTTTACCGGGGCTTCGATCAAGAGCTTGCACCCCATCACTTAACCTTCCGGCACCGGGCAGGCGTCACACCCTATACGTCGACTTTCGTCTTTGCAGAGTGCTATGTTTTTAATAAACAGTCGCAGCCACCGATTATCTGCGGCCTCTTCATGCTATAAGCGCGAGCTCATCACACTAATGAGGCATACCTTCTCCCGAAGTTACGGTATCAATTTGCCGAGTTCCTTCTCCTGAGTTCTCTCAAGCGCCTTAGAATATTCATCCCGTCCACCTGTGTCGGTTTGCGGTACGGTCTTGTACAGCTGAAGCTTAGAGGCTTTTCTTGGAACCACTTCCAATCACTTCACGAAATATATTCGCTCGTGCCGCACCCTCGAATAATGTGACCGGATTTTCCTAATCACCTTCTATAATGCAGCAACAGGGATTTCCAACACCCTGATGATTTTCCACAATTCGTCCCCCCATCGCACTGTACAATGGTGCTGGAATATTAACCAGCTTCCCATCAGCTACGCATCTCTGCCTCGCCTTAGGGGCCGACTCACCCTGCGCCGATGAACGTTGCGCAGGAAACCTTGGACTTACGGCGAGGAGGCTTTTCACCTCCTTTATCGCTACTCATGTCAGCATTCGCACTTCTGATACCTCCAGCAGCCCTTACAGGCCACCTTCGCAGGCTTACAGAACGCTCTCCTACCGCGTGTATAAAACACGCCCGCAGCTTCGGTTTATCGCTTAGCCCCGTTACATCTTCCGCGCAGGACGACTCGATCAGTGAGCTATTACGCTTTCTTTAAAGGATGGCTGCTTCTAAGCCAACCTCCTGACTGTCTATGCCTTCCCACTTCGTTTACCACTTAGCGATAATTTGGGACCTTAGCTGGCGGTCTGGGTTGTTTCCCTTTCGAGTCCGGACGTTAGCACCCGGTGCTCTGTCTCCCACGCTGTACTTGTACGTATTCGGAGTTTGCCATAGTTTGGTAAGTCGCCATGACCCCCTAGCTATAACAGTGCTCTACCCCATACAGTAATACGTGAGGCACTACCTAAATAGTTTTCGGAGAGAACCAGCTATTTCCAGATTTGTTTGGCCTTTCACCCCTATCCACAGCTCATCCCCTAATTTTTCAACATTAGTGGGTTCGGTCCTCCAGCACGTGTTACCGTGCCTTCAACCTGGCCATGGATAGATCATCTGGTTTCGGGTCTACACCCAGCGACTATGTCGCCCTATTCGGACTCGCTTTCGCTACGCCTCCCCTATTTGGTTAAGCTTGCCACTGAATGTAAGTCGCTGACCCATTATACAAAAGGTACGCAGTCACGGAATAAATCCGCTCCTACTGTTTGTATGCATACGGTTTCAGGATCTATTTCACTCCCCTCCCGGGGTTCTTTTCGCCTTTCCCTCACGGTACTGGTTCACTATCGGTCGATCACGAGTATTTAGCCTTGGAGGATGGTCCCCCCATATTCAAACAGGATTTCACGTGTCCCGCCCTACTTTTCTTACGCTTAGTTCCACATCAAAGATTTCGTCTACAGGGCTATCACCTACTATGGCAGAGATTTCCATCTCTTTCGACTATCAATAACGCTAAAACGTAAAGGCTGATCCGATTTCGCTCGCCACTACTTTCGGAATCTCGGTTGATTTCTTTTCCTCGAGTTACTTAGATGTTTCAGTTCACCCGGTTCGCTTCTACTGATCTATGTATTCAATCAGAGATACTCCAATAAGGAGTGGGTTTCCCCATTCGGACATCTGCGGATCGAAGCTTGTTTTCCAGCTCCCCGCAGCTTTTCGCAGGATACTACGTCCTTCATCGCCTGTGATCGCCAAGGCATCCACCATATGCACTTAGTCACTTGATCCTATAACACTAAAGGCTATAAAAATATTGACATATGTTTGTGCTGTTCATAAGTATTCCAAAGATTTTACTCTTTAAAATATAATGCAATCAAAACCCTAATACTATAGTTACAAAAAACAACTATAGTTAATATTTCGTTGCGTCTCTTCTAGATTTTTAAAGAACAATTAGCTTATAAAGCTTAATTTTTAAGCTTAAAATAAGCCTAAAAATTAAACTCTAACTTGATTTTGGTGGAGGTGAACGGGATCGAACCGATGACCTCCTGCTTGCAAAGCAGGCGCTCTCCCAACTGAGCTACACCCCCAATTTATTAAAGGTCTTGCTCAAAGAAATGGTGGGTCTGGTTGGACTTGAACCAACGACCCCCGCCTTATCAAGACGGTGCTCTAACCAGCTGAGCTACAGACCCATACATATATTAAATTAGCACCTTAAAGCACAAATTACAATGGAGAATCTGTTGCAAATCCTGTTTACTACCAATCTCAGCTAAATAACAACCGATAATTGTGAGCACTTAATACATAGCTTTAGCTCTTAAAGGAGGTGATCCAGCCGCACCTTCCGATACGGCTACCTTGTTACGACTTCACCCCAGTCATGAATCCTACCGTGGTAATCGCCCTCCTTACGGTTAGGCTAACTACTTCTGGTAAAACCCACTCCCATGGTGTGACGGGCGGTGTGTACAAGACCCGAGAACGTATTCACCGCGACATTCTGATCCGCGATTACTAGCGATTCCGACTTCACGTAGTCGAGTTGCAGACTACGATCCGGACTACGATCGGGTTTGTGGGATTAGCTCCCCCTCGCGGGTTGGCAACCCTCTGTCCCGACCATTGTATGACGTGTGAAGCCCTACCCATAAGGGCCATGAGGACTTGACGTCATCCCCACCTTCCTCCGGTTTGTCACCGGCAGTCTCATTAGAGTGCCCTTTCGTAGCAACTAATGACAAGGGTTGCGCTCGTTGCGGGACTTAACCCAACATCTCACGACACGAGCTGACGACAGCCATGCAGCACCTGTGTTCTAGTTCTTTTGCAAGCACTCCCAAATCTCTTCGGGATTCTAGACATGTCAAGGGTAGGTAAGGTTTTTCGCGTTGCATCGAATTAATCCACATCATCCACCGCTTGTGCGGGTCCCCGTCAATTCCTTTGAGTTTTAATCTTGCGACCGTACTCCCCAGGCGGTCAACTTCACGCGTTAGCTGCGCTACTAAGATCCGAAGACCCCAACAGCTAGTTGACATCGTTTAGGGCGTGGACTACCAGGGTATCTAATCCTGTTTGCTCCCCACGCTTTCGTGCATGAGCGTCAGTGTTACCCCAGGAGGCTGCCTTCGCCATTGGTGTTCCTCCGCATATCTACGCATTTCACTGCTACATGCGGAATTCTACCTCCCTCTGGTACACTCTAGTTCGGTAGTCAAAAATGCAGTTCCAAGGTTAAGCCCTGGGATTTCACATCTTTCTTTCCGAACCGCCTGCGCACTCTTTACGCCCAGTAATTCCGATTAACGCTTGCACCCTACGTATTACCGCGGCTGCTGGCACGTAGTTAGCCGGTGCTTATTCTGCAGGTACCGTCATTCACATTAGGTATTAACTAATGCTGTTTCTTCCCTGCCAAAAGTGCTTTACAACCCTAAGGCCTTCATCGCACACGCGGAATGGCTGGATCAGGGTTTCCCCCATTGTCCAAAATTCCCCACTGCTGCCTCCCGTAGGAGTCTGGGCCGTGTCTCAGTCCCAGTGTGGCTGGTCGTCCTCTCAGACCAGCTACGGATCGTCGCCTTGGTGAGCCATTACCTCACCAACTAGCTAATCCGATATCGGCCGATCCAATAGTGCGAGGTCCTAAGATCCCCCGCTTTCCCCCTTAGGGCGTATGCGGTATTAGCTACGCTTTCGCGTAGTTATCCCCCGCTACTGGGCACGTTCCGATACATTACTCACCCGTCCGCCACTCGCCACCAAACCGAAGTTCGTGCTGCCGTTCGACTTGCATGTGTAAAGCATTCCGCTAGCGTTCAATCTGAGCCAGGATCAAACTCTTCAGTTTAATCTCTAGTTATTACGTAAATTCAATAAATTGAAAAATACGTCGCTACTCAAAAAAATAAACGAGTTTTTAGACATAATCTAAAAAATTATTTTTTTAATGAGTACTTGTGTTTTTTAGCCTGACATATAAAATATGTCTCAAAACTAGCATCAAGTACTCACAATTATCGGTTGTTCAGTTGTTAAAGAGCTCAATCACAAACAATTATTTGCGAAGGAAGAAGTGATTATCTTCTATAAATTGATCACTGTCAAGAAATATTTTGAAATTATTATTTGCTTCTTTTGTTTTCTTTTCGTAACTTATTCATGTTTATTATTAACAATAAAACCATTAGGAGAAATTATAAATATAAACATAAATCCAATAGCTATTAATATACTAGGTTTCCCTATTTATTGGTATGGAATAATGTATCTAGTAGGTTTTTTTTGTGTTTATTGGCTAAGTTTAATTAAAATATCACACTCAAAGAAAACATACATCACAAAAGATAAGATAGAAAATCTTTTATACTGGGGCATGTTAGGAGCCATTATAGGCGGAAGATTAGGTTATGTTGTTATATATAGACCAGATTACTTCTCACGTCACTTGATTGAGATTTTATATATTAGAAATGGAGGCATGTCATTTCATGGCGGATTAATTGGCGTATTAATATCAATTTACACCTATGCAAAAATACAAAAAATACCTTTTTTAGAACTAACCGATTTTATAGCTCCATCTATACCTGTTGCATTAGCAGCAGGCAGGATCGGAAACTTTATAAATGGAGAATTATGGGGATACCAAACTAAATTACCGTGGGGAATAATTTTTCACAATGATGTTGAACAAATACCAAGACACCCTTCTCAAATATACGAATTCCTCCTAGAGGGAGTATTACTTTTTATAATCATGCAAGTCTTCTCCAATAAAAAGACACGCCCCAAGGGACAAGTTAGCGCAATGTTTCTAATTTTCTACGGACTAACAAGATTTTTTGCTGAGTTCTGGAGAGAACCAGACTATTTTATAATAAACACAACACAACTACTTACTCTTGGGCAAACGTTATCTATACCAATGATTGTATTAGGAATAGCTATACTGTTAACCAATAGATAAATTATTTTTTTAAAATAGATTCTATTCTTAAACTAATAGAATCTATTTTCTCTCTAATTTCGCCTATGGAAACTCCTTCTATTATCGACGATTTATCTGATATTTTTGTACCCATTAACTCACCAGCAATTTGCAAAGCAACCATAACAGCTACTCTCTCATTTGTATAAGATTTTGATTTTTCTTGTATTTGAGAGGCTAGATCATTAACATAAGAGACCGCAGAGATTAAATTATCTTTCTCAGACTCAGAACAAACAAGAGAGTAATCTCTGCCCAAAATAGAAACATCAATTTGCTTCATTAGCTTCATCCTTTTTAGCAGGATAATCACACGTTGGTAAAATATGCATTAAATCCTCTAGTTGACTCAAACCCTCTAAAAGAGTCTTCCTTAAATTATCATTAACTAGCTCTAACGAGGCTATTGCTTTTTGTTGATAAATATTTTTATCTAACATATCGCTCTCTTTCTTGCTCCAAAAAGATGACTGCTCATCTAACTTTTTGGTAAAGTTTTCTTCTACTTTCTTTATGTCAATCTGAAGAACAGCAACAAGACTCTCTAATTTATGATATTTTGACTTTAATAAAGACAACTCAGACTCTTTCTCAGCAAAGACTTTTTTTAGAAATTCCAACTCATCTTCAGCATACTTCTTGCCAGATTGCAATGAAATATTCTCAGAAGCCAAATTGATAAATTGTTTAGTTAATCTATCCACCAAACAGGAAAGTTTCTCTATATTTTGCAACATATTAAAGGACATCTAATTTATGTTTAATTAAAAAATACAACATTATAAAAAATTACACTCAAAATAAAATATAAGAGAGCTCTTTCAAAGCGCTATTATAAACATTTCTTTTGAATTCTATAACCATATTTAAAGAATCCCAATACTCGCCCCATTTCCATGCATCAAACTCAGGACTTGACGTAGAACACAAACAAAAATCACTATCATTACCAATCAAACGTAATAAAAACCATATTTGTTTCTGCCCTTTATAAAAATTACGACATTCTTTTCGAATAAATTTTATAGGAACGTTGTAATGCAACCACTCTCTAGTCCTTCCTATAATTTTAACATGTTTAGGCTTTAAACCAACCTCTTCATGCAATTCTCTATACATAGCCTCTTCTAATGTTTCTCCTTGTTTTACACCACCTTGAGGCAATTGCCATGAATTTTCTCTTGATCTTTTACCCCAAAAAATCTCATTTTTACTATTCGCTATAACGATACCAACATTAGAACGATAACCTTCACTATCCAACATGATAATAGTCTACCTAATTAAATTTAGTACAATTAATATATAGAATATTATAAACATTTAATTAATTACATAAAACATGCACGCATCTAAATATCATTTATATACCTTGAAAGAAACACCTGCAGAAGCAGAAATTATCAGCCATCAATTAATGCTAAGAGCTGGAATGATAAGAAAATTAGCTGGAGGAATTTACAATCTGATGCCTCTAGGAATGAGGGTTTTACAAAAAATAGAAAAAATAGTCAGAGACGAGATGAACAATTCTGGCGCTCTGGAAATACTTATGCCAATTGTGCAACCAGCTGAATTATGGCAAGAGTCTGGAAGACTGGAAAAATACGGCCCAGAATTACTTAGAATAAGAGACAGGCATGATAGATGTTTTATTCTTCAGCCAACCTCTGAAGAAGTAGTGTCTGATATAGCAAGAAATGAAATACATAGCCATAAACAACTTCCGGTATTATTTTACCATATACAGACAAAATTCCGAGATGAAGTACGACCAAGATTCGGAATGCTAAGAAGCAGAGAATTTATAATGAAAGATGCTTATTCTTTTGACAAAAATGAAGAAGATGCATTAAAAAGTTATCAATCTATGTTTGATGCATATTCAAAAATTTTCGAAAAAATATCTCTAAAATTTTGTGCAGTATTAGCTGACACAGGATCTATTGGAGGATCCTACAGTAATGAATTTCATGTTTTAGCGGATAAAGGAGAAGATCTTATAGCATATGATAAGAATTCAACTTATGCTTCTAATCTAGAATTAGCAGAAGCTCCTTGTTTAATTAAAAATAGAGAAAATCCAAAAGAAACAATGGAGATAACATATACTCCCAACACTACAACCTGTGAAAAAGTAGCAGAATTACTTAATACCTCTATCACAAACACAATAAAATCAATTGTACTTTTTTCTGAAAACAAGAATCACTCTCCAATATATTTATTACTAATTAGAGGTGATCATTCGTTAAATGAAATTAAAACCAGGAAAATAAGTGGACTAGAAAATTATCGTTTTGCTACTCAAGAAGAAATAATGGAATATTTTGGATGCAAACCAGGTTATTTAGGACCAATTAATATATTAAAACCAGTTAATATCATAGTCGATAAAACAGTTATGAATATGAGTGACTTTATTTGCGGAGCAAATAAAGAAAATTACCACTATAAAGGAGTAAACTGGGGTGTAAATATAAAAGAACCTGATATTGTTCTTGATATTAGAAATGTAGTAGAAGGAGACCCCTTGCCTAACGGAACTGGAACTTTTTCTATACAAAGAGGGATTGAAGTTGGTCATATATTCTTTCTAGGAACTAAATATTCCAAAGATTTAAATGCCTGTTTTTTAAACGATGACGGGAAGTATCTCCCATTGCAAATGGGTTGTTATGGAATAGGAATAACTCGCATAATGGCTGCTGCTATAGAACAAAATAATGATCAATATGGTATTATATGGCCAAAATCCATAGCTCCTTTTGAAGTGGTTATTTGCCCAATCAATTGGAAAAATGAACAAGTCAAACATATATCTATGGAAATTTATAAATCCTTAAAAACAAAAAATATTGATGTTATTCTAGATGATCGAAATAATAGACCTGGCGTGATGTTTTCTGAATGGGATCTAATAGGAATTCCATTAAAAATAGTTATTGGACCAAAGGATTTAGAAAATAATCTTATAGAAATAAAAACAAGAAAAGATCACAATTGCTCTGTGAAAACACCTATAAATCTAGCAACACAAGAAATCATAAGAATATTAGAACAATTATAATAAACAAATAAAAAAAACACAACCAATAAATATTAAACTACAACTTAAGTAAGGATTATAAATGTCTTTGATTTCAATGTGCTCGAATCTTGGCATAATTACAAAAATGGTATTTCTATATCAATTTATAATTTCTATTATTTCTATAAAAATAATAATTAAACATACAAAAAATATAAAGAATAATCATATGCTCGATGATAATTTTAAAAAACAATTTTGGTCCGGAGCAAACCTAATAAATTTACAGAAGAAAAATCAAAATAATAGAAACGTTAAAGCACCATTAGCCAAAATATTTGAAGCTGGAATGATTGAGTTTACAAAAACAAATCTCTCAAATAACAATGCACCAAAAAATTCTGAGAGAGCCATGAAGTCTATGGTAGATAATGAGATCAAAGTTTTAAATAAATTACCAAGAATTCTATATTTACTAATAAGTAGTAGTTACTACGTTGGAATGTTAGGAGTACTTTATAAATCATTAGGAATAGCAATACCTTATATGACATCAGTTACTATTGATGTTTTTATAGACAATATCTTAGAAAGCATATTATTGATTATTATTACTATAATATTCACATTCCCGTTTGAAATAGCATATAAACACATTAATGATATGATCTATGACTATTTAAGAGAATTTAATATATTTATAAAAGAATTTATAAATATATTAGAAAGACAAAAAAATAACTAATAGATCCAGTAGAAAATTGCTATAGACTATTTTTATGAACCAAATCAAAAAATGTATTGTTATCTAAAAAATATTTGCTCTTCTATACTGGAATATAAAGGTAAAAAAATACCTAAAACACATGGATTATAAAAAATGAAAAATTCAAATCAAAATAAACTGTTTATAAGAAACACTTTTCTATACAACGAAAGGAAATAATAAAACATGATTGGTTTTTTATCACAATCTGACAAAAACAACAAAGTTATAAAATATAGCAAAAAATTAATATTGATAATGCTTTTATATTTTTACATTCTATTCTTAGCATTTAAAATGCTAAGAATAGAAAATTATGATATAAAAAACCAAGAAAACAATCATCAAAATAGTTTTAATATCACAAAAAGTATAATAGTAAAACCCAATAGAAATTTCATTTTCAGCGAAAGTGATAAAATTTTTTTAAAACAATGCATTCTACCTGGTATTGTATACCCAAAATTACCACGCCAACAATTAGAAAGCAGCCCAACAGTAGAATTCTTAGCAAGTATAAATGAAAAAGGTGAAATCGATAGTCTATCTTTATTGAAGTCATCTAAAAATCATTGCTTAGACAAAGCTATTGAAATTGGTATTCTAAGATGTGAAAGCTTCCCAAAATTAAATAAAATTAATCAATCTTATAAAATTCACATTATTTATAAAATATATGAAGAATAAAAATCAAATCAATAATTCAACATGGAAAAATATAATATTAACATTAATATTAATTACACTTATATCCTTTTCTATTATAAAACCAGATATCGCAATATTCATACCAAATGCTACAGCCATGACTTTGCAAAAATATGAACTAACAATTTGTGAAATTGATAATAACACTACTGAAGGAGAAAAAATTGTTAAATCGATAAAAGAAGACTTGCTAACTAGCGATAAATTTAATGTAAATAGCGTAAAAAATGTCAATAAAAACAAGAGTATTTATAATTTTATAACTAGAGCTAACAAGAATAACCATTTAGCTCTTATTAAAGTAAACTATCAAGAAAATGATTTGTATGAAATAGAATTCTCTCTTGAAGAAACATCTCCAAATGTTAAATTAGATAATGTCTCCTTCTCTGGGTCTCTAGAAGACATGATGGTTATATCTCATCTTATTTCAGATAGGATATATCACACTATTACTGGCAAACGTGGCATATTTAGCACTAAACTAGCCTACATAGCTAAAAAAAATGATATTTTTGAACTACAAATATCTGACTATAATGGGCAGAATTCACAAACAGCCTTAAGATCTTCTGAGCCAATCATATCTCCACAATGGTCACCAGACGGAACCAAAATCGCTTATGTGAGTTTTGAATCAGGCAGACCAATTATTTACATACATGATTTGTTTAATACACAAAGAATAATATTAGCTGATCATAAAGGTAGCAATAGTGCTCCTTCTTGGTCACCAGATGGAACAAAAATAGCTCTATCAATGACTAAAACGGGCTTATCACAAATATACATGCTAGACTTAAAAGACAAAAATTTTAGAAGAATCATACAATCATCTGCTTGTGATACAGAACCTTCATTCTCACCAGATGGTCAATATATAGTTTTTACTAGCGATAGAAGTGGTAGCCAACAAATATATTTAACTGATATATATGGACAAAAAGTTAGAAGATTAACCTTCAATAGCATATATAATGGTTCTCCAAAATTTTCAACTGATGGTAAAAAAATTGTATACGTAAAGAATGTAAACAATAAATTCCAAATATGTAGTATTGATTTATCTTCTGGAGAAGAGTCTATGATTACCCATGGAGAGAATGATCAGAATCCATGCCTATCTCCGAATGGAGAATATATTATATACTCTCATATATCAAAAAATAATTTTCGCTCACTGTCTCAAATATCTTTAGAAAATCATCAAACAAAAAATATTAAAGAAAATATAGATTATGAAATTTTTGATCCATCATGGGGCCCAATAATCAATGAAAAATAAAATATTCTCCTACTTAAGAATTTTTTCTATTTTATGCAAATATAATAAATTGCTACCCATAATGCTTTTATGTTTAACGTCAATAATATCATCATGTTCTCTCGATATAGAAAAAACTCTATTTAAAAAAAATACTAATAAAGAAACTAAAACACTTTCTGTTTTTTTTGAGGCTAATAGTTATAATGTGCCTGATATATATATAAAAAGAATAGAAGAATTTGCAATGTTTATTGCAAATAACAGTCACTTAAAAGTTAGGATAATAGGGAATACTGACGACAAAGGATCTTCAGAATATAATATAGCACTAGGACAGCGTAGAGCGAATGTTATCTATAGAATAATAAAAATTCTTGGAGCAAATGAGGAACAAATTGAAATTATTAGTTTGGGGAAAGAAAAACCTATTTATAACGATTTAATACAAGACAAAAATGAATTGGCAAAAAATCGTCGAGTAGATATTATATGCAGTAGAACATAATCAAAAAACTTTACTACCATAGAAAATGAAATTAATACATATTATTTCTGTCATATTATTAATGATGTCATACAACGTATTTGCTAAAAACAATATCACGCAAGAGCAAATTGAAAATATAAAAAAAATAAATCTTGAACTATCTAATAGAATTACTTTTCTAGAAGAAGAAGTATCAAAACTACTAGATAAAATTGATTACATTTCAAATGATCATAAAAACTGGAACATTAATTCTAACTCTACAAATAATTTTTTAGAAAAAAAAAACCTTGATAATCTAGAACAGAAATACGCAGAAGCATTAGGATTATTTAGAAATCAAAAATATAATGAAGCCGCTGAATATTTTTCTATGATTTTAGAAAAATCTAGAAATATTAATTTTATTAGTAATGTGAATTTTTATTATGGAATATGCAAATATAAAACAGATAATTTTCAAGAATCTATAGAAATACTCTCTAAATTCATAGAAAACATAAATACTGAAAAAATTCCAGAAGCACTTTTAATTATTGCAGATAATCAAATAGCTATGAACAATAGATTAGAGGCAATAGAAACCTTACAATCAATTACAAAAAACTATAAACATTCAGAGTTTGCCATAAAAGCAAAACAAAAGATAAGAATGCTAAAATGAAAATTGTTAAGTGTTAAATAATATGATTAAAGAATTAAAAATTAATAACTATTGCTTTTACTATACACAAAAAGGTACAGGACAGCCTCTATTATTAATACACGGATCTTTATGTGACATAAGATATTGGAAAAAACAAATTGACTTTTTAAGTCAATACTTCTCAGTATACGCTCTAAGTTTAAGACACTATTGGCCAAATAATTTTAATCTTAACAATGGTTCTTTTTCAATAAAACAACATTCTGATGACGTAGTATTATTTATCGAACATCTTATAAAATCTCCTGTTCATTTATTGGGTCATTCAAGAGGGGGAGCAGTTTCTTTAAAAGTTGCTATAAATAAACCTTGTATGATAAAAAGCCTTATATTAGCTGATCCTGGAGGTTTTATTATTGATAATTATCCTTCTAATAATAGAGATGAGTTCCGTATTATAGCTGCTGAATTAATAGCAAATAATAAACTAGAAGAAGGTTTAGAATTATTTATCAATAAAGTTAGTGGAAATCAAACTTGGGAGAAAATGGTTAGTTGGTTTAAGAATATGGTTTATGACAATGCGGATACATTACTTGGGCAATCAAAAGAAGAAATATTACTATTTAGCAAAGAAAAGATCTCAAATATGTTCATGCCCTCACTATTAATTGGAGGAGCTATAAGCCCTGATCCATACCCCAAAATACTGGACAAATTACAACATTTTTTACCAAAAAATGAAAGAGTAACTATCCATAGATCTTCTCATGGAATGAATATAGGGAATCCAAAAACATTTAATGAAAAAGTACATTCTTTTATACTAAAGAAAGCTTAGAATATACCAAACTAATATCTTAAAAATAATTTCTTTTATCTAAACTAACTTTTGGAAAATCTACAATAAATTGTCAATAATAACTAACAATAAGATATTTAATAATATTTGCTATTATATTATTACTTAAATAAAATAACTCAAATATAATTCTTGTTACTCATATTAGCTATATCGTATACATTTATTTACTTTATAAGTAAATAATATAAACTAATCAATATAATTTTTACTATCTAGGATTTAATCTTATAAGATTTAAAATCTTAGATTAAATAAAACATAGGGATAAAACAATAAAACATATAATTAACTAATAAGTATCTAAGTAAAATTTAATAGTGTGAAGTTATAGTTTACTGTATGGATATTTACTTATTTGTTAAAAAAGTTTAAAAATATCAAAACCAAGGCAAAAAGAGATAATACTATATGAAAAATAATATTTTTATCAAAATGTTGAACTTGTTTATCACTTTCATTTTTAATGGCAAAAAATGCTTATCTCCAATGAGATTTTCTACTTTTTTAAATATGCCATAAGATAATAAAGGCTCACATGATTTCGCTTTCGTTAACACAATCACTACTTGCCTGCTGTCTTGTTTTGCTTGGTGGGCGCTATTTAACAAGCAACATTAGGATTTTAGCTAAGTATAGCGTTCCTGATCCTATTGTTGGAGGACTTGTTTTTGCTGCACTAACCCATGCTTTATCTGCATGGGGTGGGATACAAATATATCTTGACACTGCTACTAAACCAACATTTTTATTAATGTTCTTTGGATGCGTAGGTTTAACTGCCAATTTAAAACTATTAACAACAGGTGGCTCTAAGTTAATAGCCTTACTAATTGTATTAGTTCCATTTCTAATATTACAAAACATTGTTGGATTGGCGTTGGCTAGTTTATTAGATATGCATCCTTTAATGGGATTAATAGGAGGAACAATAACATTAGTTGGTGGGCATGGTACAGGAGCTGCTTATGCTGCTAGATTTGCAGACATAAATAATATTCAAAACATCACAGCATTAGCAATGACATCTGCAACTATAGGGTTAGTATTTGGTGGTGTGTTAGGAGGACCTGTATCTGAATGGTTGATAAAACATCATAAAATAATAACACCAGTACAAAAAGGTGAAAGAACAAAAACTGATGGAGAAGTAGGATCAAATAATAATATTAATCAACAAATTACACCAGCTGAATTTATAACATCATTATGCGTTGCTTTAATTACATTAGTCGGGGGAACTTATCTTTCCAAACTTGTTGGCAGCGCATCTGTTAGTTTACCTAACTTTTTATGGTGTCTAGCTCTAGGTATTATTCTAAGAAATCTAGGACCAATTGTAGGCCTTAAATTAAATGATAGGGCAACTGACATATTAGGAACAGTTATGTTATCTCTATTTTTGGGTTTAACAATGATGACCCTAGATTTAGCTAGCGCAGCAAGATTAGCTGGTCCTTTAGCTTTCATATTAGTAATTCAATCAGTAGTATGCGCTTTGTATTGCTGCTTAGTTGTTTTTAAAGCTTTAGAAAAAGATTATGAGGCAGCTGTTATGTCAGGGGCATTTTGTGGAATAGGTTTAGGAACAACTGCTACTGCAATAGCTAATATGCAAGCAATTACTGGAAGGCATGGTAGTGCTCCACAATCCTTTATTGTTATACCATTAACGGGTGCTTTCTTAGTAGATATTATTAATGTAATCATTCTAACCACCCTAATATCTCTACCTTTCGTAGGGGGAGTATAATGGAACTAATAAAACGAATAATATTAATACTAATGTGTTTTTTTCTTGCTGCTTGCGAAAGAAAACCTAACTCAGAGGAATTAAGTCTAGCTTTAGAAAAAAAACTTAAAGATACATTTGGCTCAAATGTGTTTAAAGTGGTAAAACTCAATAGAATGGGTAGTGCTATAGATAGTACTGCCCCATCTAATGAAAATAGAAGAGTGGTTTATTACGATGTCATATTAGAGACAAATAAAAATATAGATCTAGGAGCATGGGATCAACCTGGAGCGGCAGCCTTAGTTACTTTAATGGGAGCTGGGCCTCGTAGCATCATTGGAGTAAATTCCAGTGGTAATAAATCTGGTGATAAGATTACAGCACATGCAAGTGCTATATATCGTAAATCTGGCAATAATTGGGAAAGAGTATCTTCAGCCGGATATTCATCAGAAGATGCAATGTTTCTAGGAATACATAAACCTGCTACAGAAAGACTTTTAAGTACTTTAAATACAATAACTACATCAATACCATATACCTCATCCAAAACAGCACAAAAAGTTGTTCAACAGGAACTAGAACGTTCAGTAACAAGGATAAATGGTAGGTTAGCTAGACTCCAAGATGGATATCCATTTGCTGGAGGCCCTAATAAAGGAGAATATTTGGTATTTGCACAATCTTTAGCAGATGTCACACAAAGGCAACAAGTAAAAATGATACCTTTGGTAACAAGTGGAAGTACTGAAAACATAGATTTACTAAGAAGTGGTAATGCAACTATAGGGTTAGCACCTGCTAATATAGCATTAATGGCATATAATGGGACAGGACCATTTGAAGGTTATGGACCATTTACAGAACTGAGAACGTTGGGAAGTCTTTATCCAGAATTGGCACATATTATTGTTAGACAAGAATCTGATATTAAGAAAGTAGCTGACCTTAGAGGTAAAAAAATCTCCCTTGGCCCAGCTGGCTCCGGAGGAAGAGCTACTATGGAGCAAATATTAGCAGCTCATGGTTTACGTGCCCATAAGGACTATAAAGTAATTGATTCTATATTTACAGCATCTCTACAACAACTTGACAAAGAAGAAATAGATGCTGTAACACAAATAATAGGAGTACCAGCCAGTCCATTGAGGGCTGCCATGTCTCAATCTAACCTTAGGATTCTTCCTTTAGAACCTTTATCTGTAAAAAAATTGATACAAAATAATCCATCCTTACTATCTTTAAACATAGCAGGAGGGACTTACTCAAATCAAAATAAAAAAATTCCAACTGTAGGAACAGCAGCTTTAATGTTAACAACATCAGAACTTACTAAAGCAGAAGCTGAAAATATTGCTAATGCAATTTACAATGCTGGTCAATATCTTTTAGCTGCAGGATCTGCACAAGGAGCTCAAGTTTCTGTCACAACATCAAAAATTTGCCTTACAGTACCTATACATACAGGAGCAGATGAAGCATTAAGAAAAATAGCTCATACAGCTCTACCTAGAGCTGTGTTACCTAGGAAAATACAAAAACAACCACTGAATAATATGGACATTAGCAATTGAATTTATTAGATCATTTACAAATACTTCTGATAACAAAAACAAAGTATTGTCAATGATCTAATCTTCTTCCAATAAATGCCATAAAATTGGCTCTGAAGTATTTTTCTTCATGTCTAATAAATACTGATGATGATCATTTATCTCATCTTTTGTTGCTTTTATTATAGGACAATGATAATGATGTGAATCTTTTACTAATTTATTAGAATGAGTCTTTTTCTTATAATTATTTTCAACAATAGTAAATTCTTCTTGTCCTCTAGTCATAGCCAACCAGACATGTGATAACAGTTTCGAATCCAATAAAGCACCATGAAATTTTCGTTCTAAATTTGATACTCCGTAGTAATCACATAGAGCATCTAGAGAATTACGTTTACCTGGACGTAATTCTCTAGCAAGAGACAATGAATCAATAATTTTATCGCAATACTGATCTAAATTGCCTAAATTTAACTTGCCCAACTCATAATTCAGAAATTTAACATCAAAGGACGCATTATGAGCTATAATCTCTGCTCCTTTAATAAAAGCTAGAAACTTATCCACTATATCTCTGAATTTTGGTTTGTCAGACAAAAAATCATTAGTCAAACCATGAATAGCTAATGCCCCAGGATCTATTTCTCTATCAGGATTGACATATAAATGTAAGTCCACTCCAGTAATACTACGATTACTTAATTCAACACACCCTATCTCTATAATACGATGTCCTTTTGATACATCCAATCCAGTAGTTTCAAGATCAAATACAACCTGTCTCATAAATAATTTCTCTAATTAATTGAAAACTAAACATCTTTAGATCTTACACTTTCCACACCAAGATTAGCTAACTCATCAGCAATATTATTACCATAGTTTGATGAATGCCCCTTTATCCAATTCCAACTAATATTATAAAAATTAACAAGAGCATGTAAAATTTCCCATAAATCTTTATTTTTAACCATACCTCCACTAGAAGTTCGCCAACCACGTTTTTTCCAATTATCAATCCATTTTGTAATACCATTCATCACATACTGAGAATCAGTATACAATTTCACATTATTATACTCATAATAATTTATTGATTTTAAGGCGTTAATAACTGCTAACAATTCCATACGATTATTAGTCGTATTATTCTCTCCTCCATAAAATTTATCTTCGCTACCATCAGGCCATCTCAGAAATACTCCCCACCCTCCTATACCAGGATTACCCTTACACGCCCCGTCTGTCCAGAGCTCTACATAAAAATTAGTATTTACCATTTAATCCTAAAAACATTTAATATAAAATTAAAATTATCGATATATTACAAAATTATATAACAATCACCAAAGTCTTATGAAATATAACAATATACTAAAGATTTATTAGTATATTGTTATAATGTTGAGTTACTCTAACCTATTACAATTAATACACTCGTGATGATAGTATTAATATTTGCTAAAATTAAATATTATAGGAAAAATAATCTTGATAGATAACTTTGTGAATACATATTTTCAACAAAATGGTATATTACCCATAAAATCTTTCAATGATAATTATATATGGACTATTATAAAAAATGATAAAATTGTTGTTGTTGATCCTGGAGATCACAAACCAATATTAAATTTTATAAACAAACATTCACTAACACTTTTAGCTATCCTAGTAACTCATCACCATAACGATCATGTTAACGGAATTGAAAAATTGTGTGAATTGAATAATATACCTGTATATGCATCAAATAAAACACCCTTATCATTATGTAATACATACCTAAAAGAAGATGATGTCATACTTATACCAGAACTTGATATAAATCTAAAAGTAATTAATACACCTGGCCATACAAATGACCATATTTCTTTTTATGGTCAAACTGTTAATAGCAATAGAGTTCTATTCTGTGGTGACACTCTATTCTCAGGAGGATGTGGTCGTATATTTGAAGGTACTTATAAACAAATGTTTCAATCTTTAAAAAAACTAAGTAACTTACCTTTAAATACATTGGTGTTTAGCTCACATGAGTACACTATAAACAATTTAGTTTGGGCAATGACTGTAGATAATAATAATATTAATATAAAACAATACTATAAACATGCTAAATTACTTAGAAAATATGAATATCCAACATTACCTTCATCAATAAACAAAGAACTATCTATTAATCCATTTCTAAGAACTAATTGCATGGAAATTATTAATTCAACTTCTGCACATGCTAAGGTAAGATTAAAATCAGAACTAGATGTTTTTATAGAATTAAGAAAATGGAAAAATGCACATTAAAAATTTTTTAATATTACATATAAAAGTTTGTTTGTTATTCATTTGTGTTCTAATAACTGGCTGCACAGTACTTGCTCGCCCTCAAATAAGCACATTAAAAAACATCATTAAAACTAATAAATCTAACCATACAAATGATACATGGCATATAATTAGAAAAGGATTCAATATTCCAAATATAGACACTCATCTATCAAAAAAATGGACTCAATATTACAAAGAGCATCCTGAATCTATAAAACGCATAGCTGAAAGGTCTACTAAATATCTATATTTCGTTGTAAACGAAATTAATCTTAGATCTTTACCAACAGAACTTGCTCTGATCCCATTTATTGAAAGTGCTTATAATCCTGCAGCAATATCAAAAAATAAAGCTTCAGGACTTTGGCAATTTGTACCAAGAACAGCAAAGCATTTCAATTTAAAACAAGACTGGTGGTTAGATGAGAGAAGAGATCCTATTATATCAACTTATGCAGCACTAGATTATTTAGAAAAACTATATAAAAGACAAGGAGATTGGCATCTTGCCTTAGCTTCATACAATTGTGGAGAATCAGTTGTACAAAAAGCAATAGAAAGAAATAAAAAAGCTAATATGCCTACAGATTATATCCACCTACAACTTCCTAAAGAAACGTTAAATTATATTCCGAAACTACAAGCCATAAAAAATATTATTAAAAATCCTAATAAATATTCTATTGAATTACCAAAAATAGAAAATAAACCATATTTCCAAGCGGTAAAAAAAAATAAAGATATAGATATGGATATAGCCGCTAAATTAGCAGGTATATCACTCGAAGAGTTTAAAGCACTAAATCCATCTTATAATAGACCAATTATCTGCTCTCATCACTCACAAAGCATAATCCTACCAACAAAAAATATTGATAAATTTCATACAAATTTAAAATCATTTGACAAAAATCTAAGTAATTGGAGAGTATATAAATCTAAAAATGGTGAAGCATTTACATCTATTGCTAGAAGATTCGGCATCTCAGAAAAAACCTTAAAAAGAAACAATGATATTAGAGATACACAGAAAATAGCCTCTGGACAATTATTGTTAATACCATTAAACAAAGCTAAAGATTATATTATACTTCCTGGCGATACATTATCTAAAATAGCTAAAGATCATAATACTACTGTATCAGAAATACGTTCTATGAATAATCTAAAGAATAATACTATTAAACATGGAAAAAAAATAAAAATACCATCTATTCAATAATTAATGGAGAATAAGAATGACACTTCTTAAAAATAAAAAAATTCTAATCACAGGGGTGATTTCGAACCGTTCTATTGCTTTTGGCATTGCTAAATCATGCAAAGAACAAGGAGCTATTCTAGCCTTAACATATGCAAATGAGAAGTTGAAAGATAGAGTTCTAGAACTATCAGAAGAACTAAACTGCAATATATGCTTGAAATGCGATGTTAATAGCGATGATTCTATAGAAAATCTAAAAAATGAAATATCAAACTATTGGCATAATATAGATGGTTTTGTCCACTCAATAGCTTTTGCTAATAAAGATGCTATTTCTGATAAATTCCTAGATGGAATGAATAGAGAGAATTTCCGTATTGCACATGAAGTATCATCTTATAGCTTACCTGCCTTGGTAAAGGCCTTATTGCCACTAATGCATAGTAAAACCTCTATTGTAACATTAAGTTATATTGGTTCCACAAGATATGTCCCCAACTATAATATGATGGGCCTTGCAAAAGCATCATTAGAATCAAGTATTAAATACATAGCTAATGACCTTGGTTCTCAAGGAATAAGAGCTAATGTAATATCGTCTGGCCCTATAAAAACTTTAGCTGCTAGTGGAATAAAAGATTTTTCAAAAATACTAAAACATGTAGAAAATAATGCCCCACTAAAACGTAATGTTACTATTACAGATGTAGGTAACGCTGCAGTATTCTTATTATCAGATCTATCTTCTGGTATAACAGGAGAGATACTAAATGTAGATGCTGGATTTTCTAATGTAGTAGGTATTTCTTAAAAAAATACCATTATATAAATTTGCAAAAATACTTTATTGTCAAAATAAACATTTTTATCCTATAAAAAATATTTATAACCTTTTAGGGAAAAGATCTATGTCTGATGAAAAATCATGTTCTATTTTTTCTTATTTTGAACATTTGATAAACCCATTCAAAAAATCACCAGACATCACCCCTCCAAATAAAGTGCATTTATTTTTTTATCACTATTTGAAACAGATAAAAAACATATTAATCATTTTATTAATAATAGGATTAGGAGTATCTTTTGCAGAAATAGCATTGTTTAAATATGTTGCAGATATTATAGATTTAGCACAATCAACACCACCAGAAAAAATATTTACTATTCATTATAAGAAATTGATACTTATGTTATTAGTAATATTAATTTTCCGTCCAATCATATTTGGGTTACATGATTTGTTAATTCAACAAACTATAACATCTAATATGGCTGCTTTAATAAGATGGCAAAATCACAAACACGTCCTTAAACAAAGCATAAACTTTTTCTATAATGATTTTTCAGGCAGAATTTCAAATAGGATAATACAAACAGGAGGAGCACTAAGAGATTCAGCTATACAAGCCATAGAGGCAGTATGGCATGTTGTCGTTTATACTTGTAGTGCAATATTTATTTTCCTAAAAACTGATTGGTACTTAATATGTCCATTGTTTATGTGGATAGTTATGTATGTATTCTTCCTAAAACACTATATCCCATTAATACAAAAACGATCTACTATCTCATCTGAAGCAAGATCCAAACTAATGGGATTAATAGTAGATACTTACTCCAATATTATAACAATTAAATTGTTTTCACATTCTAAACAAGAGGAAGAATATGCTAAAAAAACCATGACTGAACAAATAAAAAAGCATCAGTTAGCATTACGATTAATTACTGAAATGGATGCTGCATTAACAACGATTAACGGCCTATTAATCGTTTCCATAGCAGCAATATCTCTATGGTTATGGAGTAAAAACACAATCTCTCTTGGAGCAATAAGCTTGGCCATAAGCTTGGCTATAAGAATAAACAATATGTCTAGTTGGCTTATGTGGGTTATAAAAAGCATTTTTGAAAACATAGGAATAGTACAAGACAGTATTGAAACAATTTCTAAACCAATACAAGTTGAAGATAATGACCCATTAAATAAGTTAAAAATAACTAATGGTTCTATAAAATTTGATTCAGTATCATTTAAATATGATGACGATAAACCTACTATTATTTCAGATTTAAATTTATATATTTCCCCAAAAGAAAAAATAGGTATAGTTGGAACATCAGGTGCTGGTAAATCAACATTAATACATATATTACTTAGACTATATGATTTAAAAAAAGGTAATATATATATAGACAATCAAGATATATCACAAGTTACACAGGATAGTTTAAGATCTCAAATAAGTGTAGTCACTCAAGAAGTTTCTTTATTACATAGATCAATAAGAGACAATTTAATTTGTGGAGCTCCAAATGCAACAGAGACCCAAATACAAGATGTAATACAAAAAACAAAACTAGAATTTATTCATAAAATAACAGATTCCAATGGATTTAATGGTCTTAATGCTTATGTTGGTGAAAGAGGAATTAAACTTTCCGGAGGACAAAGACAAAGAATTGCTATAGCAAGAGCATTATTAAAAAATGCACCAATATTGTTACTAGATGAAGCAACTTCTGCCCTGGATTCTGAAACAGAGAATATTATACAAAAAAATCTGGAAAATATGATGGAAGGTAAAACAGTTATAACCATTGCTCATAGATTATCTACTATAATTAAAATGGACAGGTTAGTTATAATGGATAAAGGGCGTATTATTGATATTGGAACACATGTAGAGTTGATTGCCAAAAAAGGTTTATATAAAAAACTTTGGGAAACCCAACTTGGTAACTTTATAGTATGATAACAAATTTTGATATGGCGGACAGAGGGGGATTCGAACCCCCGATACGCTATAAACGTATACACGCTTTCCAGGCGTGCGCCTTAAACCACTCGGCCATCTGTCCTAAATATTAAAATAATTTGAAATTATAACACAATTATTAAATTTTATTTATTTAAATTTAAATTAACACTCATAATTCTATCAATATAACGAGAAATAGAATCAACTTCAATATTCACAAAATCATTTTTCTTTAAATTATGTAATGTTGTAGACATCTGAGTATATGGTATAACATTAATGCTAATTCTGGAATAAATATCAATATCGATTACATTATTAATAGTTAAACTAACTCCGTTAATTGTTATTGATCCTTTATAACATAAAAATCTAGAAAAATTTACAGGTATATCTATTATCAATTCTTTGGACTCAGAACATGGTTTATAATCATATACTTGACCTATACAATCTACATGACCATAAACAAAATGACCTCCCAATCTATCTCCTATTTTTAGGGATCGTTCAAGATTGACTTCACCTTTAGAAGATAATCCTACTGTACATTTCAAACTTTCTTGAGAAACATTGACATAAAAACCATTATACTCTATCTGAGATACGGTCATGCAAGCTCCTTGAATAGCTATAGACTCGCCAACAACAATACTACTAATATCTAAATTACTAACCTGTATAAATAATTTGAGATCAGAAAGATTTACTTCACTTCTTTCCATATTAGAAAAATTGTCTATTTTTGATATAAAACCTATATCTTCAACTATGCCTGTAAACATCTTTAAAACCTACTATAAAAGCAAAACATTTAAATAAAACTTGCCTTAATTTTATCCCAACTACTATCTGTATATAATCTTAACCTAATATCTTTATCTATAATTAGAGACTCAAGAATCGAAAAAGAAAACGATTCTTTCAAGTTATCTATAATTGGTAATTTAACTATGGAATTAGCATCACCAATTAAGATTGGAGCAACATAAATTAGAAACTCATCTATAGCATGAGTAATTAACAATCTGCCATTTAATCCAGGACCAGCTTCCACATGAATCTCATTAATATTATTTTGATGAAACCAGCTCATAACAATATTTAAATCCATTAAATTATCAGGTCTATTTAAACTATCTATTAAAACAACCTCTCCATTCTTATCAGATATAATATTCTCTTTTTCTTTGTTGGAAATAGCAGTAAAAATAACAACCCTAGATCCATCAAAAATATTTGAATTAGGATCAATAACAAAATTATCATCTACAATGGCCTTAATAGGCTGTTTACTAGTAGGAAAATATCTTACTGTTAAAGAAGGATTGTCATGTATAACTGTTCCTATTCCTGTCAAAATAGCTCCACTACGTGCTCGCCAATAATGACCATCCTTACGTGAGTTATTACATGTTATCCATTTAGATTGTTTATTATATAAAGAACTTTTACCATCTAATGATGAAGCAATCTTTGTTCTAACCCATGAACGAGATATTAACATTCTAGAAAAGAAGCCAATATTTAACCATAATGCCTCATCTCTACAGACACCAACATCAACTATTATTCCTGACAATCTTAATTGATTAACACTTTTCCCACTAACAATAGGGTTGGGATCTAAAACAGCTATTACTACTCTTAATGGCTGGATATCGAGTATAGATTTAAGACAAGGTGGTGTTTTCCCATAATGACAACAAGGCTCTAATGTTACATATATAGTAGAACCTGCTAAAACATAACCTTTACTTAACGCATCTTTTATCGCTACAACTTCTGCGTGATTTCCACCATAAGATTCAGTAGAACCTCTACCTATACAATAGGTATCTTTTACTATTATGCATCCCACACTTGGATTTGGGGCACAACATACTGAGTCACGCGCTAAATCTAAAGCTTGACCCATCCAAAAATCATCTGTACAGCCGTTCAATTTTAGCATAAATAAGATTTTTCAATTTAAGGCAAATAGTTAATATTTAACCTACCTCTTTTATTAAATATATAAATTCATCTATATTTTTAAAACTTTTATAAACAGAAACAAATCTCACATAAGCAACTTTATCCAAGGTTTTTAATTCTCTCATAACCAATTCTCCAATATAATCAGTAGCAATATCACGCAAGCCTGTAGATAATATTGTTTTCTCAATATTAAATATTGACTTTTCTAAATCAGAATGTTTGACTGATCGTTTGCGCAAAGCTACCAACATACTTCTGCGGATCTTATTTACATCATAATCACATCTAGAACCATTTTTCTTAATCACAAAAGGGAATAATAGCTCTACTTTCTCATAAGTAGTAAATCTCTTATCGCATAAAAGACAGCGTCTTCTTCTCCGAATGGAATCCTTATCATCTGAAACACGACTATCTATAACCTGCGTTTCAAACTGTCCACAAAATGGGCACTTCATTCAAATTAAACTCTATATTGAACTAAAATTAGATAAACATAAAACTAAAATATAATCAAAAAGATGGCTATGAAAACAGCCATCTCGTAAATCATAATAATCAGTTTTTATAAACAGGTAGTCTAGATGTTAACTCATGAACTTTCTTGCGTATATTTAAAATATTTGTTTCATCATAAGGATTACCTAAAACATCAGCAATTAAATTTGCAGTTAACTCAATATCAGACTCTATAAATCCTCTAGTAGTAGCAGCAGCAGTCCCTAATCTAATACCACTAGTTATAAATGGACTCTCAGGATCATTAGGTATAGAATTTTTATTAACGGTAATATGGGCTTTACCAAGAGAATTCTCTGCATCCTTACCATTTATTCCTATAGATCTTAAGTCAACTAACATCATATGACTTTCTGTTTTATTAGAAACAATTCTTAACCCTCTTTTTACAAGAGTATCAGCCATAACTTTAGCATTACTAAGAACCTGATTAGCATAACGCTTAAAATCTGGATCTAAAGCTTCTTTAAATGCAACTGCCTTACCTGCAATAACATGCATTAATGGCCCACCTTGTATTCCAGGAAAAATAGCTGAGTTTATAACTCTCTCATACTCAGACTTCATCATTATTACTCCACCTCTCGGGCCACGAAGTGATTTATGGGTAGTAGAAGTAACAAAATCAGCATGAGGGAAAGCATTTGGATATACTCCAGCTGCTATCAAACCAGCATAATGAGCTATATCCGCCATCAATAACGCCCCATGATTATGGGCTATTTTTGCTAAACGCTCAAAATCAATCTGTAAAGAATAAGCAGAAGCACCAGCAACTATAAGTTTTGGCTTATGAGTTTTTGCTAAAACTTCAATATTATTATAATCTATAACTTCATTCTCATCTAAACCATAAGGAATGAAATTATATATTTTACCTGAAGAGTTAACAGATGAACCATGAGTTAAATGCCCACCTTCAGCCAAACTCATACCAAGAACAGTATCACCTGGTTTCAATACAGCATTATAAACACCTTGATTAGCTTGAGATCCTGAGTTTGGTTGAACATTAGCTGCCTCTGCTCCAAAAAGCTTCTTCAATCTATCAATAGCTAAACGTTCAACTATATCCACATACTCACAACCACCATAATAACGCTTACCAGCATATCCTTCTGCATATTTGTTTGTCAAACATGAACCCTGAGCCTCCATTACTGCCTTACTAGTATAATTCTCTGATGCAATAAGTTCTATATGCTGTTCCTGACGAATAGTCTCCTTTTGAATAGCATCCCAAATATCTGGATCAACTTGGCTGATAGTACGATTATTTTCAAGCATTATAGCTCCTGTTTTCAACTGCTAATAAGAATAACAACTAATATTCAAAGGCATCAAAATATTTATTTAATTAATATGATAAATTTAGCCACACAATAAAGTTAATTTTAATCACCATGTAACAAACTAGACAAATATTTATAATGAATCAACCTAAGCGTATTTTAACAAACTTACGCTTTCCTACCTGAATAATATAAACACCTTTTCCTAACAACAAAGACTTGTCTTCTATCCTGTCTCCATTAACCTTTACTCCTTTTTGTTCTATATAACGCTGAGCTTCAGAGTTAGAAGAAGCAAGCCCAGACATACACATTAACTTTAATATTCCTAAAGGAGCAGCCCCTAAAACTAATTCCTCTATATTCTGAGGAATTAGACCATTACGAAACTTGTTATCAAAATCAACTTCAGCCTGCAATGCTTCTTTAGGCGAGTGAAAACGAGAGACAATTTCTTTAGCTAAAGAAATCTTAACTTCTTTAGGATTCAATCCATCTGAAACATTTTTCTTCAATATCTCTACATCTTCCATAGAACGCAAAGAAATAAGTTCAAAATAATTCCACATAAGATCATCAGAAATTGACATTATTTTACCAAACATAGATTCTGAAGATTCATTTATAGCTATGAAGTTATTTTTGGATTTGGACATTTTTGATACTCCATCAGTACCTATTAACAATGGCATTGTTAATATGCATTGTGGTGATTGTCCATACTCCTTTTGTAATTCTCTACCAATTAATAAATTAAATTTCTGATCTGTTCCACCTAATTCTAAGTCTGACTCTAGAACAACTGAATCATATCCCTGTATCAAAGGATATAAAAACTCATGCAATGCTATAGGAATACCTTTCTGATATCTTTTAGTAAAATCATCTCTTTCTAACATTCTTGCCATTGTGTAACATGATGCTAATTTAATTAGTCCTCTAGATCCTAACAAATTACACCATTCTGAGTTATATCTAACTTCTGTTTTAGCTTCATCTAATATTAAAACCGCTTGTTTATAATAAGTTCTAGCATTTTCCTCTATTTGCTCTAAACTTAATGGTGGGCGAGTTACATTACGACCACTTGGATCTCCAATACTGGCTGTAAAATCACCTATCAAAAATACAACAGTGTGGCCTAAGTCCTGTAGCTGTCTTAATTTATTAAGAACTACTGTATGACCTAAATGTATATCAGGAGCTGTTGGATCTAAACCAAGTTTTATACGAAGAGGAATACCTCTAGAGCGACTTTTTGATAATTTTATAATAAAATCACTTTCTATTAGTAACTCATCACAACCATGCTTTATAATACTAAGATCAGATGATATTTCTGGATTTATATAAGATTCTTGACAGGACATAACTAAAGCTATAATTTTAATCGTAAGTGAATATGGGAATATTTTTCAAAATTTAAATCTAATAATACTATTAAAATTTTAATATTTATTTTAATAATAAAAATACAATAATTATTATTCTCTGTGATTATAAACTATTATCTTAAATCAAGCATGAGAAAGCTTTATTATAATCTCATATATAAAATTGGTAAGCAAATTCACTTTTCTATGATACGAAAAACAATATAATTAACAACATGATTAATTTCTTTTTACGAAAAAGTATTCTAACTATAGCTACAATAATAGCGATTAGCACAACATTAGGAATGGTTAGATATCATCAAGCAAATAAAATACAAAATCTTCCTCCATTGAGAATTATCAAAGGAGAAGAGAATCTAAATCAGTATAGTCATAAGATATTAGAAACTAATGATCATATACAACCATATATCAACGAAACAACCGTAAGAAATGGAGATACTTTAAGTATTATTTTAAAGAGACTGAAGGTTAGTAATTCTAAAGAAATTTTGAAATTTTTATCTGCAAATAAAAACGCAAAAAATATGTTGAGATTGTTATCAGGGAAACCAATACTAGCAGCAACTGATTCTCTAGGAAATTTAATATGGTTAAAATATTTACATATTCCAAGCTCTGAGCAAAAAGGACAGATTGTATCTAAATACATACTATTAGCTCGTGATAAAAATAATATATATACAGTAACAGAAAAGACAGAATCTTCAAAAAAACAGATAAGAGTTGCTTTCGGCAATATAAACACCTCTCTATTTGAAGCAACTGAATATAACGGCATACCCAATTTTATTGCTGTACAAATGGCTGATATATTAAAAAATAAAGTAGATTTTTTGCGAGGGTTAAGAAGTGGAGATCACTTCATAGTTATATATGAAATTCAAACATTAAATGGATATCTTTTAGGATCAGGAAAAGTTTTAGCTATGGAATTTAAAAATCATGATAAATTGTATAATGCTGTTTGGTTTGACAATAATGGAAAAGATAAAGGATCTTATTATGATTTTGAAGGAAACAACCTGCAAAATGCATTTCTTCGTAACGCTGTAAAATTTAGCAGAATAAGCTCAACATTTGGTAGACGTTTACATCCAATAAACAAAACTTGGGTTGATCATAAAGGAGTGGATTATGTAGCTCCTGCTGGAACTCCTATATATGCGACAGCAGATGGAATTGTTGATTTTGTAGGCTGGCAGAATGGCTATGGTAAAGTTACTATTTTAAAACATGATAATAAATATTCCACTTTATATGCTCATCAAAGTCGTATCGATCCTAAAATTCTAAAAGGCAAAAAAGTATACCAAGGACAGCTTTTAGGATATGTAGGATCTACTGGATGGGCAACAGGACCTCATCTTCATTATGAACTACGTATTAATAACAAACCAGTGAATCCACTATCTGTAGATTTACCTACATCAAAAAAAATAGAACAAACCAATATTGAAAACTTTAAAAAGAAGATTGCTTTTTACCAAACGCAAATTAATTTCCTAGCTAAATTTAACAATGAAACCATTAAAATAGCATTTAACAACTAGATTGAAAATGAAGAACCACAACCACATGTAGTGCTAGCATTTGGATTGCGAATAACGAATTGTGCTCCCTCAATATCTTCCTTATAATCTATTTCAGCTCCTTTTAAATATTGAAAACTCATTTCATCTACAATTAATTTAATATTTTCTTTATTAAAAACAATGTCATCTTCATTAATATCCTCATCAAAAGCAAAACCATATTGAAAACCAGAACACCCACCACCCTGCACAAAAATCCTTAATTTTAAATTAGGATTCCCTTCTTCTGTCAAAAGATTCTTTACCTTTAAAACAGCTGAGTCTGTAAATACCAATTCAATTTCTGATGATTCAGATTTATCAACATTTAACACATTCACACCCCACCCCTATAAAATCTCTTTAAAACTTACTAATTTATGAATAAAATATTTTTACGGTAATATAGCAACATGCTCCAAGCCAATTACTTCTGAAAAACCAAATATTAAATTCATATTCTGTACTGCTTGACCAGCAGCGCCTTTTACTAAATTATCCTGAGCAACTAATATAACTAAATCTTCATCATTGATTCTATTAACACTAATGCGAATAGTGTTAGACCCTCTTACAGACCTAGTATCTGGGAAATTACCTGATGGCATAACATCAACAAAATACTCATCCTTATAACGATCTTCAAATATTTTTTGAAAATCAATATCACGATATTTTGGTAGAATCTTAGTATAAATAGTAGAAAACATGCCTCTTATCATAGGAACCAAATGTGGAACGAAAATAAGATTAATTTTCTTACCTGACATAATCTCTAATTGTGAGACGATCTCTGGATGATGCCTATGACCAGAAACACCATATGCTCTAAAATTATCTGCTGACTCAGCAAACAAAGAGGAAGACTCTAATTTTTTACCAGCTCCTGATATTCCAGACTTACAATCAGCAATAATTCTATTCAGATCAATAAAAATCTGTTCAGATTGCAATAATGGAGCTAAACCAAGCAACACTGTCGTAGGATAACAACCAGGATTACCTACAACATTAACATTAAGTAGTTTAGAGCGATTTATTTCAACTAAACCATATTCTGACATAGCTAAAATTTCTGGACATGCATGAGGAATTTTATACCATTCCTCAAACACATCTACATTTTTTAAACGAAAATCTGCTGCCAAATCAATAACTTTAACCCCATGATTTATTAGATTATAAGCTTGAGACATAGCAACTCCATGTGGAGTAGCAAAAAACACAACATCACATTTCGTTAAATCACCATCTTCAGGAGAAGAGAATTTTAAATTAATATGTTTGCGTAGATTTGGGTATAATTGATCAACAGCAATACCTGATTCTTTACGAGAAGTAATAACAGATATTTCAACAAGTGGATGTCTTACTAAGATTCTTAATAACTCTACTCCGGTATAACCAGTTCCACCAACTATTCCTACCTTGATTTTTCTAAGTAATGATTTGTTCATATGAAATAATAAATAAATATTAATAATAATAAAAAATATACCATAAGAACTAAATATTAAAAAACACTAAATAAAAATGGCCGTTAAAAATAACGACCATTTCAGAAATTAATTAACGTTTACTAAATTGCTTCTTTCGTCTTGCTTTTCGTAAGCCAACCTTCTTGCGCTCTACTTCTCGAGCATCACGAGTTACAAATCCAGATTTCGATAGAACTGGTTTAAGCTCACTATCATAATCTATCAAAGCTCTAGTAATACCATGACGTATTGCTCCAGCCTGTCCTGTTTCTCCGCCACCACTAACATTGATTTTAATATCAAAGAAATCTAAATAACCAGTTTGATTAAGAGGTTGTCTTACAATCATCCTGCCTGTTTCTCTAGCAAAGAACTCATCCAAACACTTACCATTGATGATGATGTTCCCTGTTCCTTTTTTCATAAAAACACGAGCTACCGAAGTTTTACGCCTTCCTGTTCCATAATTCCAATCACCAATCATGCTCTTTTCCCTTGAAGTGCTAAAATCTTAGGTTGCTGAGCAGAATGAGGATGATTCTCGCCAGCATAAATTTTAAGTTTCTTTATCATAGCATAACCTAAAGGTCCTTTAGGAAGCATACCTTTAACAGCCTTCTGAATAGCTCTTCCTGGAAATCTTTTTTGCATTTTCTCAAAATTAGTTTGACGTATGCCACCAGGATAAGTTGTATGTCTAAAATAATTTTTATTACTAGACTTATTACCAGTAACAACGATATCTGAGGCATTAACAATGATTATAAAATCACCCACATCAACATGTGGTGTAAATTCAGGCTTATGTTTTCCACGCAAAATATGTGCGACTTCGCTGGCCACACGACCTAAAATCTTTCCTTTTGCATCGACCACAAACCAATTCCGCACTACTTCATGCGGTTTAGCTACAAAGGTCTTCATGTTTATTCCTAATAAATAACTACAAATATGTCTAGGTATTATTAATAACCAGTACACATAATCAAAAATCGTTATCGATTTTCACATAAAAAAAATACATTTGCAATAAATGTTGCAATCGTAATATTATAAACCAATAAATATATTAGTGTTATTTATTTATAATACTATGACCCAGCAATATACATATCTTCTATTAAAATAGACCCGGTTGTTTTATTCCCTCTTGTGATTACGTCAGAACCTATAGCAACTATCTTATTAAACATATCAAACAAATTACCAGCTATAGTAATTTCTTGTACTGGATATTGTATTATTCCATTTTCAACCCAATATCCAAACACCCCTCTAGAATAATCACCAGTAACATAATTAATTCCTTGCCCTATTAACTCTGTGACTAACAGTCCTCGATGCATTTTTTTTAGCATATAATCAAGATTATCTTCACTATGAGTATTTTTAGAACTCATAATTAAATTATGAGATCCTCCTGCATTCCCTGTAGTCTGCATACCTAACTTCCTAGATGTATATGTAGAAAGCAGGTACCCTCTAATTACACCTTCAGATACAATTTCACGCTTTTTTGTTTTCACCCCTTCAGCATCAAAAGAAGAACTACCTATAGCTCCATATATGTGTGGGTCATCTATAACATCTATATAACTAGGGAAAACATTCTTGCCCAAGGAGTCAACTAAAAAACTAGATTTTCTATAAAGATTATTACCATTAATGGCCTGGGCTAAAGATCCAACTAAACCAAGAGCAACTGGAGATTCAAACAAAACAGGATATTTACCAGTAGGTATTCTCCTTGCCGATAAACGAGATACAGACCTCTCAGCTGCTATCCTGCCCACTAATAAAGGATCTAGTAATTTCATTGGATTACAATCATGTGTACTCCAGTAATCTCTTTGCATTATCCCATTGCTTTCACTAGCTATAGGCACTACTGACAAAGAATAACTAGAGTATAAACAATCTCCAATAAAACCGAGAGTATTCCCTATTAAGGAATAATTTTCCCCACAATTAATAAAAGAACCATCCGTATTAGTAATTCTACTATCGACATTTAAAGCTGCTGATTCAGCTATCTTAGCTATCTCTACTATTTCGTCTGTGGATTTATCCCATTCATGATAAATTCCATAATCAATAATTTCTCTAGGAAATAAATGTGGATCTGGAAGACCAGATGCAACATCAACAGCTGTATGTTTAGCTATATGCCAAGCAGATTCTGCTGTTCTACGCAATGCTTCTTCAGAAAAATCAGATGTAGATGCTGAACCACTTTTTTGACCGTCAAAAACGACCAAATCTAATGAACTATTATGAGCATGCTCAATAGTATCAATATCATTCTTTCTTACAGAAACTGATAAGCCTTTACTCTCAGAAATAGAGACAAACGCGCTACTAGCTCCAACAGTCTTAGCACTTTTCAATATTTTATTAACAAGGTCATTAAAATACTCTTGTTTATATTCTGTTGATAATGAGGAAGAAAAATTAATCATTAAAATCCAGTAATCCTAGCATTCAATTTTTAAACAAAAAACATATAAAATATATAACATTTCTTACATTCTTATTAAACAAACAGCTTAGTTAATAAATGATAAAATATTACATAATTAATACTAAATTTAGTATTAATATATAAATACAATTTACATATCAATACAACTATATTATATATCAATATATTTATATTATTAAAATGAAAAATATTAATATTCTCGAATTCGAAACAAGTCCCAATCCCCAATATACGATAATTTGGATTCATGGTTTGGGTTCAAATTCTAAAGATAGCATGTCACTACTACATCTTTTAAACATATCAGATTTAAAAATAAGATTTGTCTGTCCTGACGCTCCCAGAATACCTGTCACCATAAATAATAAAATGATTATGCAATCATGGTACGATATAAAAGACAAAGAAATAAATGATGTTGATTTAGAAGGACTTAAAGAATCTAAATTCATCATTGATAATCTTATAAACAAAGAAGTCAACAGAGGAATTAAAAGCACTAATATTATACTAGGAGGATTCTCACAAGGAGGAGTTTTATCTCTCTATGTAGCAAATAGTTTAAATAAAAAATTGGCCTCTATAATATGCTTATCTGGATACCTAGCAATAGATACTGATATTACCAATAATAATACATCAATACCATTCTTTCTTGCTCATAGATTATTTGACAACATCATACCAATACAAAGATTTTACTCATATACAAAATTACTGAAAAAAGCAGGCTATGCTAATTTGTTTATAAAAGAATATGAAAATGAACACAACGTCTGTCAAGAAGAGCTATATGACCTACATGCTTTTATAAGAAGATTAATGATCTAAATATTGTCTGTTTAAATCAAATCTAACAATACACATAGTGTTATCTTCCTCATCATATGAACTAGAAAAACCCAAGTTTTTCAATAAAGACAACATGGGTTTGTTTTTTCTTAAAACATATCCTTCTATATAGTCTAGTTTTCTTTCTCTAGCTATTTGAATAAGATATATCATCATTTGCCTACCTATACCTAATCTCTGCCAATCATCGCTTACAACAAGAGCATACTCAACTCCCAAACCATCTTCGTTATATAAATAATGAACAAATGCAATCATTTTTTCATTGTTTAAGTTAATAACACTATAGTTAGAAACCTTTGGAATAACCGCTACCAATGCCAATTCTCTATGATAATCAACCTGCGTATAATGAGCTAACATTCTTGGAGTTAATTCACGCATAGCTGAAATAAATCTCATGTATCGTGATTTATCAGATAAACATCTAATAAAATCCTGTAAAATCTCAGCATCTTCTGGTCTAATGGGTCTAATAATATATTCAGCGCCATTATTCATTTTATGTTTTTTTACAAGATTAACAGGATAAGGATGTATTGCCATATGAGGATAATTAATTTTTTTGCTAAATAATGCAATAGATGAATCAGACTTTAATAAAAGTTCAATATTTAAAGATCTCAAATATGTTTTGCCAACAAAACAACCACTTAGATTTAAACTTTCAATCTCAGGAAACTCACTAATTAGCTCAGATACCTGCACTAAAACCCTTTGCAAATTGTTAAATACTTCCTTCTCTATGATAGGATTTATATTATCCTGATATATTCCACTACGTTCCATCAAACGACTAGCAAGAAAATTATTTAATGGTGGTATATCAATACCAATATTCTCAGAAACAAAAATATTATTTTTAGCTAAAGATGTTAAACTTATAATAGGACCAAAAATTGAATCACTCCATATATTTATTGAAAAAGGACCTATCTCTTGATCCAAATCAATATTATTAGAAAAATTAAGATTTATATTAAACAATTCAAATAAAGAACTAATTTCTTTAACATCCAAAAAAAGATGTTTTTTGAGAATAGCAGTTTTTATAATTTTTTGGGCATGATTAATATAATTTAAAGGACTGAATGGAATAGATGGTTGAACCTGCAGTAACATCTGTTGATTATAATAATGCTCTGCTAAAACCTGCATTGCACAAGCTGCAGATTCTGGAGTGCGAAATGTAAAAACCCCAGAGTCATCTAATAGTTTCCTCAATGGTTTCATTTCAGCATCACCCATTAAACAAATAATAATAGGCTTACTTGCGTTCAGAACTGATTTCGATAAATATTTTATAACATTTAAAGCTTCTGATGAAAAATCAGGAGCTAACAATATTAAAACACCATCAACATTTTTATCATTCAGAAGACAGTTAATAACTTTGTCTAAAATATCAATAGTAAATGCTCTATGAACAACAATTACATTATTCTGAATATAATCTTTATCTATAAAAGTCTCTAAATATTGTAAAGTACTAACACTAAGTCCTGACTTGAGAAGAACTGAATCATTACCTAACATATCTAAAGCTAGCTGTGGAGGACCACTACCATTTGATAATAATACTATATTACGACCATAAATCTTTTTAGGATAAGATAAAGCCTTTACTGCAGAAAATAACTGAACAAAATAATGCACACGAACAGCGCCAGCTCTACGCATTACAGCGCTAAAGGCAATATCAGCATTGCGATCATTTTTACCTGTTTTCAAAACTATAACAGGCTTAATCCTTGCAAGAGCACGTAAAGAACTAACAAATTCACGTGCTATACCCATAATATCTTCTAAATAAAGAACTATACTTTCCGTATAAGGATCGTATATCAAATAATCTAGTATTTTAGAAACACTAAGAAAATCTTTTTTCCCTATTGAGGCAACTAAAGAAAAACCTATATTAATATCTTCAGCCCAGTCCATAATAGAAGCAACAATTGATTTTGATTGTGCCAATAAAGCGACCTTACCTGCCCTTGCTAGGCGAGTATGCAATCCTAAGTTTAAAGAAATTTGTGGGCGCTGTATCCCTGAAGATTCTGGCCCTAATAATTCACATTGATTTGTCATTGCCCACTGTTTACAAAAATCTATAGTCTTAGAACAAGATCTATCATATTGGCAACTTAAAACAATTACAGATCTAGGTCTAAAATCAACTAAAAAATTTAAAACATTTGTTATTAAACCACTTGGCATACAAATTACAGCTAAATCCAGTCTATTATCAGAAGAGTAATCGGTAAAATATCCCTTTTTTAAATAAAACCCAGTGCTTGAATTATAATCAAAATATGCTGTCCTCACATTTGGATTGCTGGGAAACGAAAGTTTTATTTTAACTCTCGCATCAATAAAGAAAAATATAGAATTAGGATCAAATAACGAATTAAGGAAGTGTCTAGACATCAAAACCCTCAAGAAATTATTTACATATTTATAATATAATAACTATGTAAATAAATATCATTAATAATTTATTTTAATCCAATAAACAACAAACTCTTTAATTTTAAATAAATCTTATGTCCTATAACCAAATTAGATTACGATTCGCACCTTCACCCACAGGTTTCCTACATTTGGGAGGAGCTAGAACAGCTTTGTTCTCATGGGCTTTTGCTAGGCATCATAATGGCTCTTTCCTATTAAGGATAGAAGATACAGATCTAAAAAGATCAACTAAAGAAGCGGTGGATTCAATAATATACGGTATGAAATGGTTAGGATTGGAATCTGATGAACCTCCAATATACCAAACAAGCAAGATGTCAAGATACAAAGACATACTAAATAATATGCTTGCGAATGGCTCTGCCTACTATTGCTATAGTTCACAAGAAGAAATAGAAGCCATGAGAGAAGAAGCAAAACAAAAAGGCCTTAAACCAAAATACAGTGGATTATGGAGACCAGAAG
Organism: Candidatus Kinetoplastibacterium desouzaii TCC079E; assembly: GCF_000340795.1. Lineage (NCBI taxonomy): Bacteria > Pseudomonadati > Pseudomonadota > Betaproteobacteria > Candidatus Kinetoplastidibacterium > Candidatus Kinetoplastidibacterium desouzai. Next base: position 695,970 of record NC_020294.1, read on the forward strand.
CAGGAAAAACACTACCTAAAATACCAGAAAATCGTCAACCAACAATACGATTTAAATCACCTTTACATGGAACAACTTCTTGGAAAGACATCGTAAAAGGAGAAATAAGCATTCCTAATCAAGAATTAGATGACTTAATAATAGCTCGCTCAGATGGCTCTCCAACATATAATTTCTGCGTGGCTATAGATGATTGGGATATGAAAATTTCACATGTTTTACGTGGAGATGATCATGTCAGCAACACACCAAAACAGATAAACATATTGAAATCAATAGGAGCACAATTACCAGAATATGGTCATTTGCCTATGATTCTTGGTCCTGATGGAGAAAAATTATCCAAACGACATGGAGCAGTCAATATATTAGAATACAAAAAATTAGGCTATCTGCCAGAAGCAATGATAAATTATCTTGCTAGGTTAGGATGGAGTCACCAAAATGATGAAATATTTAACTCACAAGAATTAATCAAATGGTTTGATTTCAAACATTTATCAAAATCTGCCGCAAAATGGGACAATAAGAAACTTAATTGGATCAATTCTTATTATATAAAAAACACAAATACATCTACTCTAGCAAAGACAATAGAAAAAACAATTAGAGAAAAAGAAAACTACAATAATGCTGCAACAACAAACCTAGAAAATATAATAGACCTATTCAAAGATAGATCTGAAACTCTAGTAGATCTAATTAACTCAGCTATGATATTTTATAGCGAACCAAGCAATAAATTAATTAAAGAACTTACAAAAGAAGATATTCTAATATTAAAGTTATTTATTCAAAAAATTAAAAATATAGACTGGACATTGACTAACATAGATATAGCAATTAAAGAAATATTAGAACAAAACAATTTATTAATGAAACAACTTTTACTACCTATAAGAGTATCTATTACTGGAATGTCAAAAACTCCCGCTATAAATAAAATCTTGTTAATTATGACCAAAGACGAAGTTATTAAACGTATACAAAGAGTTATAAGCTCCTAATTATCAATATATCATTAATACTAAATAGGTTTGTTATTATAATATTCCTATTTAGTACTTTTAGTATTCTAAACAGATATGCTTTATCTGCATACAAAAAAATAACATCAAATAATTTTCACTTGTAAAAATAAAATTAAAACACTACAATTGGTAAACTAATGCACATTAAACACTATATATAGTATATTGAAAGCTACACCAGCACCTTTTACAGTAACAAAATTAAGTTTTATCATATTGAAACAAGTTTCTGTTATTCCACCAAACATATGGATAAAATATGCATAACAAAACAAACATTATAATAGATATAAATCACCAAGAAGATCCTTTGCCTTCATTAAATAATGATAATGAACGATGGTTAAAATACAAAATAATACGTCGTAATGGATCCATTGTGTCATTTGCACCTTACAAAATAAGTACAGCTATAACAAAAGCATTCATAGCCGTGCGTAATGAACAAATCTCACTATCAATAGGAGATAGAGAACTTATAGAAAAATTAACTTTTCAAGTAATCAATGCATTAACAAGAAACAAATCTGACACAGCTATATTTCATATAGAAGATGTACAAGACCATGTTGAACTCTCTTTAATGAGATCAGGATTACATGATGTTGCCAGAGCCTACGTTCTATATAGAGAAAAAAGAAACCAAGCTAGAGCAATAGAACTAAGTAATATACAAAAAGAACAAGAGTTTGAATTTCCAACAATTAACATTCTAGAAAATGGTAAAAAACACAAATTAGACATAAATAGACTAAAATCTATAATACAATCCGCTTATAATGGCTTTGAGCATAAACTAGATTTAAAAGATATAATAAAAGACACACTAAAGAATCTATATGATGGTATTCATATAAATGAAGTTTTTAAATCCATCATTTTTACCACAAGAGCCAGAATTGAAAAAGATCCCGATTATAACTATATAACAGCACGTTTACTATTAAATACAATAATAAAAGAAGTCATAGGAGAAGATATTGTCAGTAGTGATTTAAATACTCAATACAAAAAATATTTTCCAGAATTTATAGAAAAAGGGTTGGAATCAGGATTGCTTGCCCCTGAAATGAGTACTTATGATTTAAATAAATTAGGATCTGTTCTTGATTATAAAAAAGATCTAAAATTTAAATATCTAGGGTTACAAACACTATATGATAGATATTTTCTACATATTGATGGAAAAAGAATTGAATTACCCCAAATATTTTTTATGAGAGTTGCTATGGGGATAGCTATAAATGAACCTCAAAAAGACGATAAAGCAATAGAATTTTATGAAATCTTATCTTCTTTTGATTTTATGAGTTCTACCCCTACTTTATTTAATTCTGGCACCAAACATTCACAAATGTCATCTTGTTACTTAACAACAGTACCAGATAACCTAATAGGAATTTATGATGCAATCAAAGAAAATGCTTTACTTGCAAAATATGCTGGTGGTTTAGGTAATGATTGGACTCCAGTAAGAGCACTACGAAGTCATATAAAAGGAACTAACGGGGAGAGCCAAGGAGTAGTGCCCTTTCTTAAAGTTGTAAACGATACAGCTGTAGCTGTTAATCAAGGAGGTAAACGCAAAGGAGCTGTTTGCACATACTTAGAAACATGGCATTTGGATATTGAAGAATTTCTAGAATTACGAAAAAATACTGGAGATGAGAGAAGAAGAACTCATGATATGAATACTGCTAATTGGATACCAGATTTATTCATGAAACGCGTACATGAAAACCTTGACTGGACTCTGTTTTCTCCATCAGACTGCCCAGATTTACATGAAAAATATGGTAAAGAATTTGAAATAGCATATATACAATACGAAAACAAAACAACTACTGGTGAAATAAAATTATTCAAAAAATTACCTGCTGTTACATTATGGCGCAAAATGTTATCAATGTTATTTGAAACAGGTCATCCATGGATAACATTCAAAGATCCATGTAACATTAGATCACCACAACAACATGATGGCATCATTCATAGCTCGAACCTTTGCACAGAAATAACTCTAAATACTAATAATAATGAAATAGCTGTTTGTAATTTAGGATCAATAAATTTAGTTAACCACCTAAAAAAATCAAACAATGGATATTTTTATTTGGATGTAGAAAAAATACAAAAAACCATTACAACAGCTATGCGTATGCTAGATAATATTATTGATATAAATTACTATGCAGTGTCGAAAGCAGAGATATCTAATAGAAAACATAGACCAGTAGGTCTTGGACTTATGGGATTTCAAGATTGTTTACACTTAATGAGAATTCCATACTCCTCACAAGAAGCGGTAGATTTTTCTGACAAATCAACAGAAATTTTGTGCTATTACTCATACTTAGCATCAAGCAATTTATCTAAAGAACGTGGAAGTTATAATTCATACAATGGTTCATTATGGTCTAAAGGCATTATGCCTCATGATACCTTAAAAACTCTTCTTGATGAAAGAGAAGGATACCTTGATGTCGATGTCTCAAGTTCACTAGACTGGGACTATCTACGTAACAATATAAAAAAATATGGCATGAGGAACTCTAACTGCGTAGCTATAGCACCTACAGCAACAATCTCGAACATAATAGGGGTATCAGCAAGCATAGAACCAAACTTTCAAAACCTATACGTAAAATCAAACTTATCCGGAGAGTTTACTATCATTAATGAGTATCTTGTAGAAGATCTAAAAAAACTAGGATTATGGGATCAAGTAACAATTGCTGATTTAAAATATTTTGATGGAAGTTTAGCAAAGATTGATCGTATACCTGCATCTATAAAAGAACTTTATAATACAGCTTTTGAAATAGAACCTGAATGGTTAATACATTGTGCATCACGAAGACAAAAATGGATAGACCAAGCACAATCATTAAATATATATATGTCTGGAGTCTCCGGAAAGAAACTAGATGAAATATATAAACTTGCATGGATAAAAGGTCTAAAAACCACTTATTATCTAAGAACCTTAGCAGCTACCAGTGCAGAAAAATCAACAGGGAAAGGAGGAGAACTAAACTCAGTAAGAGCTGATATCAGCCATATAACATCTCCTAATAATAAGAATATTTCTTGCCCAATAAATAGAAGTGATGATTCAGAATGTGAAGTATGTCAATAATTTATTGTTAACATATTATTGGAATATACAAATGGAAAAAGAACAGAATACAACCAAACAAGAAAAATATAATTTAAATACTCAAAGAGTACAATTATCAGACAAACGAATAATTAATGGTAAAACTGATGTAAATCAACTAGTTCCTTTTAAATACAAATGGGCCTGGGAAAAATATCTTGGATCTTGTGCAAATAACTGGATGCCTCAAGAAGTAAATATGTCTAGAGATATCGCTCTATGGAAGAATCCAAATGGACTTACAGAAGATGAACGCAGGATAGTAAAACGTAATTTAGGATTTTTTGTAACCGCTGATTCCTTGGCTGCTAATAATATAGTATTAGGAACATACAGACATATTACTGCTCCAGAATGCCGCCAATTCCTACTAAGACAAGCTTTTGAGGAAGCAATACATACACATGCTTATCAGTATATAGTAGAAAGTTTAGATTTAGATGAAGGTGAGATTTTTAATGCTTATAGTGAAATAGATTCAATTAGAGCAAAAGATGAATTCTTAATTCCATTCATCAATATAATATCTGATAGTAACTTCAAGACTGGTTCATTAGAGTCAGATCAAAATCTACTAAAATCATTAATTGTATTTGCCTGTCTAATGGAAGGATTATTCTTCTATGTAGGATTTGTACAAATTCTATCCTTAGGAAGACAAAACAAAATGACTGGTGCAGCTGAACAATATATGTATATACTGCGAGATGAATCCATGCATTGTAACTTCGGGATTGATATGATAAATACAATTAAATTAGAAAATCCCCATCTATGGACAGATAGCTTCCAAGAAGAAATACTTGACCTGTTTAAAAAAGCTGTGGAATTAGAGTATGCTTATGCAGAAGATACAATGCCAAGAGGAATACTAGGATTAAATGCATCAATGTTTAAATCATACTTAAGATTTATTGCTAATAGACGTTGTCAACAAATAGGACTTAATACAATATTTGCGCAAGAAAACAATCCTTTTCCATGGATGTCTGAAATGATAGATCTAAAAAAAGAAAGAAACTTTTTTGAAACAAGAGTCATAGAATATCAAACTGGAGGTGCTCTAACCTGGGAATGATATTTTTGATCATTTAGGATAACGAGTATGTATAAGATATAAACATACTCGTTAAGAAAAGAATAATTATTTACAAGTCTTTTCCCCTTCTAAACAAACCCACTCTTCTTTTTCTTTCCATACAGATAATTTCATATATTTGCTATAAGTAGCAATGACAGAATCTGCTTGATGAGAAAGGATCCCAGATAAAACAATCCTACCACCAGGATGGATTTTAGAAAACAAGTAATTAGCAAGTTTTTGCAAAGGTTCTTTCAAAATATTTGCTAAAACAACATCATACTTACAATCAAACATATCATCAGGAAATCCAACATCAATTACAACATTATTAATTTTAGCATTTTGCATAGTAGAATATATAGCTTGAGGATCAATATCAATAGCAACAGAGCTAGAAGCGCCCAACTTAGATGCTGCAATAGATAAAATACCTGACCCACATCCATAATCCAAGACTGAACTACCAGTTATAATATTACTATCTAACCATTCTAAGCATAAATGAGTAGTAGGATGACTACCAGTACCAAAAGCCATACCTGGATTTATTTCCAATAAGATTTTAGTATCGTCATAACACTTAGAATAATTATTGGGAATTATTATTAACCTTTTTGTAATATGGATAGGAGTAAACTGATTTTGTACTAGGGAAACCCAATCGGTATCAGGTATTTTCCTAAAAGACAAGTGATCAATAGCAATATTTAATGATAAATCTCTCAAAGAATAATCTAAAATCTGCAATACATCTAAATGAGTAGGGATTAAAACAGAAATTTTGTTTTTTCTCCAAGCAAGATGCTGCAAATTAATACCAGGTTCTCCAAAAATAGGACTTTCTACAATTTCACCTATTTCAGCATCTTCAACAGTTACTGAACAAGCCCCAACTAGCAACAACGCCTCAGACAAACAATCAGCATTCTCATAATCACAATAAAAAACCAACTCTTGCATAAAATTATTTTCTTAAATATTATCAAATACGTTGAGAAAGTTTATGTTCTAAATAATGTATACTAGTTCCACCTTCAATAAATCTAGCATCTTGTAATAACTCTCTATGTAATAAAATATTTGTTGAAATACCTTCCACAACCATTTCTGAAAGAGCAGTACGCATTCTTGCTAAAGCTTGATTTCTATCATCTCCATAAGTTATTAACTTGGCAATCATAGAATCATAATAAGGAGAAACATAGTAACCACTAAAAACATGAGAGTCAATCCTAACTCCTGGACCTCCAGCAACATGCCAATTTGTAATTTGACCTGGACTAGGAACAAAATTAAAAGGATCTTCTGCATTTATTCTACATTCTATTGCATGACCTTTTAAGATTATGTCACGTTGACGAAATCTTAATTTTTCTCCAGCTGCTATTCTAATTTGTTCTTGCACTAAATCAATTCCTGTAATTAACTCAGTAACAGTATGCTCAACTTGAATTCTAGTATTCATCTCTATGAAATAAAATTCACCATTCTCAAATAAAAACTCGAATGTTCCTACTCCACGATATTTCATTTTTTTACAAGCTTCAATACATCTATCACCTATACGAGCTATTAATTTTCTAGGAATCCCTGGTGAGGGAGCCTCTTCAATCACTTTTTGATGGCGCCTTTGAACAGAACAATCTCTATCACCTAAGTAGACACTACTACGAAAACTATCTGATAAAACCTGAATTTCAATATGTCGAGGATTCTCTAAGAATTTTTCTAAATAAACATCTGCATTATTAAAGGCAGCATCTGCTTCAGAACGAGTCATAGTAACTGCATTTAATAGCGCGGCTTCTGTATAAACTACCCTCATCCCTCTTCCACCGCCACCTCCAGATGATTTCACTATTACTGGGTATCCTATTTTTCTTGCAATATCTAAAATCTCAGCATTATTCTCAGGTAGAATACCATCTGAACCAGGAACAACAGGAACACCTGACTCAGACATTATTTTCTTAGCACAAACCTTATCACCCATTTGTCTAATTGTTTCAGGACGAGGTCCTATAAAAACAAATCCACTTTTTTCCACTCTCTCTGCAAAATTTGCATTCTCAGATAGAAAACCATACCCTGGATGAATTGCCTCAGCATCAGTAACCTCCGCTGCTGATATAATGGCTGGCATGTTCAAATAGCTATCCTTAGATGCAGCTGGGCCTATGCAAACTGATTCATCAGCCAATCTCACATATTTTGCATCACTATCAGCTTCAGAATGAACAACAACTGTTTTTATACCCATTTCTCGACAGGCTCTTTGAATTCTCAAAGCTATTTCACCACGATTCGCTATTAAAATTTTCTCGAACATATTTTATAACTTAACCAATAATGAATAAATGTTGCCCATATTCTATAGGAGATCCATTATCAACTAATATCTCCTTTACAATTCCTGATTTATCAGCCTCTATTTCATTTAATAGCTTCATAGCTTCTATAATACACAACGTATCACCTTCCTTTACTGACTGGCCTATATTAACAAAAGGAGCAGCCCCTGGATTAGAAGAACGATAAAAAGTTCCAACCATAGGAGCCTTAACAATATGATTATTTTCATTATTAATACCAGTAACAATTGAATCATTTGAATGAAATGAGATTTTTTCATTACTATTCTGTGGCTGATTAATAATATTCAAAGATTTAACTATCTTAACCTTCTCATCACCTTCTGTAATTTCAAGTTCTGTAATAGTAGACTCAGAAACTAAATCTATCAATGTTTTAAGTTTTATAAGATCCATATTTCATCCAAAATACTTTAAAAATCTTTATATTAAAAATAGTTAATATTTTATTGCATACCTTAGAGCCGCTTCATAGCCATTTTCACCAAGTCCAGTAATCATTCCTAATGCTATATCAGACAAATAAGAAGAATGCCTAAAAGGCTCCCTTTTATATATATTAGATAAATGAACCTCAATAAAAGGTATTTTAACTGAAGATAAAGCATCTCTTATAGCAACACTTGTATGAGTAAATGCTGCAGCATTAATAATAATAAAATCCACCTTGCTATAGTAAGCATCATGAATATGCTCTACAATAACACTTTCGCTATTATCTTGATATATGGACAAGTTAACGCTATATTCTTTAGCTATTATTTTCAAATGGTCATTAATATCTGATAATTTCTTATTACCGTAAATATCAGGCTCCCTAATCCCTAATAAATTTAAATTAGGGCCATGTAATAATAATATATTATTTGACATAAAATATTCAGCCTTTATCAAAACAATTAAATTAATACTAAATATTTTTAAATTCTAGAATGAAGCTACAATATTTAATATATTTGAATTTAAGTCATTTAAGTCATTCTAGACATGATGAACAATTATACTCTAATTTAAAGATTCAAATATTAATATAAATACAGCAACAATTATAAGGCGTAAACAAATGACTTAAAATAAACAAAAAATAGAAACATATATTAAAAATACGGAATAGGCATATTAATATAGTTTTTTAATATCAATCATAATAAAATAATAACTTATTTTGAATACAAACTAGATAATGACTTCTTTATTTATTAATTTGAAAGCATTATAGATAACATGGGATATGAAAATGCATGTGCTTTATGAAGAAAATGGAAACTTTAAGACAGCAATCATACTCTCAAAAACAGATGCCAATTTTTTGGTAGAAACTGAGCATGGAAAAAAAATAAAACTTAAAATAAACAATTGCTTATTACATTTTACATCACCTAAACCAAATGAATTATTAGAACAAGCAGCTACTATCTCTAATGAAATGGATATAGTTTTTTTATGGGAATGCGCACCACAGGAAATCTTTTTTGCAAGTGATCTTGCGATTGAGTACTTTGGAAACAAACCATCTCCTATAGAACTAACTAGTATTTTAATAAAATTACATAATGCTCCTATTTATTTTTATAAAAAAGGACAAGGTCAATACATTAAAGCCACAGAAGAAAAAATATTATTAGCACTAGCATCTATTAAGAAAAAGAAACAACTAGAGGAAGAAGAAGAATATCTAACATCACAACTTGTAAACGGATATCTACCGGATATAATAAAACAACAAGCATTAAGTTTAATCAATAATCCTGATAAAAAAAGCATATATTGGAAAGCCCTAGAAAAAGCCTGTAATCAATTAAATAAAAACCCAGAAACATTACTTATAGATATAAACGCGTGGCCAAATTACCTAACTCTATTGAAAGAAAAATTTATTTATAATAATTTCCCAAATGGAGTAATAATTAAAGAAGATAACTTTATTGATATAAATCTTGATAAAGATATACCCATATCTAATGCTGAAATTTACTCTATTGATGATATTAACACCACAGAAATTGATGATGGTATTTCTATAAGAAAAATTGAGAATAACACTATAACAATAGGTATCCATATAGCAGCTCCAGCCTTAGGAATAATTCCTGGCAGTCAATATGATAGTATCGCAAGAGCAAGATCTTCTACTATATATATGCCTGGAGAAAAAATAACTATGCAACCAGAAAAAATAATAAAAATATTTTCTCTTGATGCCAACAAATTAGTTCCAGCTATATCTTTATACGTTACTATTAATAGTATTGATGGATCAATAATTGAATATGAATCACTAATTGAACAAGTATCAGTAAAAGAAAATCTACGAATAAACTTAATAGAAGAGATAGCCACAAAATCAAATATCGAGAATTCTAATATAACTAATCCATTACTTGAGTGGATAAGACCCTTATGGAAAACAAGTCAGTTGTTATCATTGCAACGTGAAAAAACAAGAGGATCGCCAGAAAACTTATCAAGACAAGAATACTCATTTACAATAGATGGAGACCCCAATAATCCATCATCAAAAATTTATATAGAAAAACGACCAAGGGATAACCCAATCAGCATTATAGTAGCTGAGTTTATGATTCTAGCAAATAGTTTGTGGGGGCAAATGTTAAAACAACATGGAGTACCTGGAATATACAGATCTCAACAATCATTTGGAAGAGTGAAAATGAGCACTTCTCCATTACCTCATGATAAAATTGGTGTTTCTCAATACATATGGAGCACTTCCCCTCTAAGAAGATATATAGATTTAGTCAATCAGTGGCAAATTATATCGGTAATAAAACACAATGTATCTGCAAGATTAGTATGTCCATTTAAAATAAGAGATAACAATTTATTTAGCATAATTCAGGAATTTGAAACAAAATATAATTCAATCACTTGCTTCCAAAATGAAATTGAAAATTATTGGTCTATACAATGGCTTATACAACAAAAAATAGAAATAACTACAGCTACTTTCATAAAAGAATCAATTGCCAGATTAAACGACGTTCCTCTTATAGTCCACGTATTTAATCTTCCTATTACGATAATAAAAGGAGAGCTTATAAAAGTAAAAGTTATAAATATTAATGAAATATCCATGGAAGTAAATGTTCAATATATAGATACAATTATCAATACTGATTCTAATATTTAATATTTGTCTTGGCCCCATAAAAATTAAATTTTTACTTATTCAAATAGAACTATGAACAACAAAATAACTATTCCAAACTATGCAGTAATTGGCAATCCTGTAAATCACAGTAGATCACCTCAAATTCATCATATGTTCTCAGAACAAACATCTATAAAATTAAAATATGAAAAAATTCAAGCATTTGAATATGATTTTGAACAAAGAGTTAAAGACTTTTTTTATATGGGAGGATCAGGACTAAATATAACTGTTCCTTTCAAACAAAAAGCATTTATGATGATTTCACCGAATAATATATCAAAAAGAGCTGCTTTAGCAAAAGCTGTAAATACAATTTGGATTGAAAATAATAACTTATATGGATGCAATACAGACGGAGTTGGTTTAATATCAGACCTTAAAAACCTAAATTTTGACTTGAAAAATACAAGTATATTAATAGTTGGAGCTGGAGGAGCAGCAAGAGGTATCTTATATCCACTTATTAGTTCTGGCTGTTCAAAGATAAAAATTGCCAATAGAACAAAAACAAATGCAGAAATTATATTAAAAGAATTTTCAGAAATTCTAGAACAAACAGATATAGAAATCAGTTGCAGTAGTTTACAAGAAGCTAATTCTGATGGTCCTTGGGATATAGTAATAAATACTACAGCTAGTGGCCTGAAAAATGAAGCTCCTAATCTTCCAAGTGGATTATTTAAAACAAATAAATCTTTAGCATATGACTTGATGTATAGCGCTAAAAAAACCCCATTTATATTGCATTCTGAACTAGATGGAGCCACAAGAGTCTCTGACGGCCTTGGAATGCTAGTAGAACAAGCAGCTGAAAGTTTCTTTATATGGCATGGCATCAAACCAGATACTCAGTTAGTTTTAACATCATTAAAGAAAGAGCTTTCTACAAAATAAAGATATTAAAAATATCAAACAACAGGAGATAACCATATGTTTATAATTAACATAATCTTATGTTTATCATAAAACTATATCTAACTAAAGAAATCTATAAAACAATAACAGCAACAATTTTATTGTTCTTAAGTATCATTACTTTTTTCTCATTTCTAGATGACCTCAATCTAATTAATATAGATGTAACTATTATTAAGCTTTTATATATACATATATTAGAAATACCAAGCATATTATATGAAATAATACCAATTGGCGTATTGATAGGAACAACATTATCCATAGCAAAACTAACTAGAAATAATGAAATACTTATATTAAAAACATCAGGTATAAGCACTATAAAATTATTTATTGTAATTTGTATAATAATAATACCAATAGCATTATCTACAATTATATTATCTGAGTTAATAATTCCTATTACAGAAATAAAACACAAAGAAGAAAAGATAAAAATCAGAAAACAAAACAATAAATATAATATTCATAATAATTATTGGTTTAAAGAGGAAACAACCAAAAACATTATTAGATATATAAATATTAGGAATATTTCAACAAAAAATTTAGTAAATTACATTTATATCTACGAGTTCAATTCAAACTTACAAATACAAAAAATTATCTTTGCAGAAAAAGCTCATATATTAACCAAAAATATATTACTAGAAAATGTTACTGCAAACATAATCACACCACCAAACAATCTAGAACAGAAAAATGACTGTCAACATAATAAATATATTATTAAAGAAGCATATGATAAATTAATTATAGAAACCTCACTAACTCCAGAAATTATAATAGCCAATGTTATAAAGCCAGAACATGCATCAATAAACTCATTATTAAAATACATTCAATATATGAAAAAAAATAAAATGCATACTGAGAGACAATCAATAGCTCTTTGGAAAAAGATAACAAATACTATAAATCTATTTATAATGATATCTATCGCTACACATATCAGTTTTTTACAATATAGAAAAAACGATTATAAGCTTAAAATATTGATTAGAATAATAATGGGAATTATTATTCTAATCATTCATCAAATTACTATAAACATAGGAATATTAAATAGAATATCTACTTGGATTATTGTACTAACACCAAGTTTTATTTTTTTTATAATATCAATATATTTACTTATATTAAAAGAGAAAAAAATATAAATATTAAAAATATATTTACAAAATGTTAATTATATTAAGGGTATGATGTGAGTAAAGAAAATGTATGGATAATTGGAGATGTTCAAGGATGCTATTGTCATCTCAAGAAATTATTATCACAAAATGAAATAGCGCAAAATTCCAATTCACAATTATGGTTTGCTGGAGATATAGTCAACCGTGGATCAGATTCACTAAAAACCATTGAGCAAATAATGAATTTAGGCAATAGAGCCACATGCGTACTTGGTAATCATGATATAAATTTATTAGCTATTTTCGCTGGAATAAAAGAAGTATCAAAATCAGATACATTAGCTGATATTCTCAATTCCCCAAATATTAATAATATTATTGAATGGCTTAGGTTTAAACCATTAGCTCATTTTGAATATAATTGTTTAATGGTACATGCCGGAGTTATAGCACAATGGGATATAAAAAAGACAATATCACTCGCATCTGAAGTAGAAGAATTATTAAGAAGTCCTCATTGGAAATATCACATAAAAAAGTTATTTAACAACAGAAACACTGCATGGTCAGATAACCTAACAGGAGAGGAAAGAATTAATACAATAGCTAATGCACTTACTAGAATTAGATTTTGTAATCCTGATGGCAGCATGAACTTTACTCAGAAAAAATCTCCTGAAAAATTAAAAAATAAACAGCTTATCCCATGGTTTAATTTAGAAAATAGAGCCACAAAAAACAATACTATAGTATTTGGGCATTGGTCATCTTTAGGACTTATGATTAAAAATCATATCATATGCTTAGATACAGGTTGTGTCTGGGGTAAGTATTTAACTGCAATGAGACTACATGATAGGAAAATCATACAAATATCCTGCAAAGACCTACAAAAAAACAGCTAGTTAGTTAATTAAAATCACCATGAAAATACAAATCATCTAAATATCTTTGTAAAATTATTGCAGCTGCAATAGCATCATCATTTCCATTTTTTACTATCTGTTGAGCTTCAATACTAGAATAACTCTCATCTACAAATTCAACTTTAACACCAAAACGTCTAATTAGCTGATCTGCAAAATGATATATTAATCCTGTTATCTCTTGCTCTTTTCTGTCTAAATCTAAAGAATGACCAACTATTACCATCCTAACATCCCAATATTTTATTAAAAACCCTATTCTTGCAAAAAAATCATTGTTTTTACAAAAAATTATTTCTAAAGGTTTTGCAATAAAACTAAAAGTATTCCCTATACCGACGCCAATCTTTTTAGTGCCATAATCAAACGACAATAATACCTCTTGAAGCATAATATCCTATAAATAATGAGATAGTAATGAACAATAATTAATCTAAAATTCCATTAGTTCAAAATCTTCCTTCCTTGCTCCACACTCTGGACAAACCCAATTAGGCGGAACATCATCCCATTTTGTCTTTGGAGCTATCCCTTCTTCTGGACAACCTACATTCTCATCATATATCCACCCACATACTAAACAAATCCAAGTACGCATATTACACTCCAGACTAATTTAAATAAAATAAACAATTAATGAATTGTATGTTATAAACATACTTAAATCTTCTAAATTATCACAAGATAATATTTACTTATTAATATGAATAAAATTTGTATCGATATTTAACATAACTATAATCTTATACCAAAATATGCAAAACTCAAAAATACCACGTGGATTATACGGAATCACCCCTGAATGGGATGACATAGATAAACTGATTAAAGCAGTATACGAAGCATCAAAAGGAGGAATGCAGATCCTACAACTCCGTAGGAAAAAAACTTCTTATGACACAATAAAAAAACAAGCGGTAGAATTAATTAAAGTTTGCGCTGATTTGGATGTTAAACTAATTATCAATGATTTCTGGAAACTTGCTTTAGAATTAGGCGCTGATGGATTTCATCTTGGATTAGAAGATTGTAGTATAAAAGACATAGAAGAAAAAGTTAAAACCGGCCTCATAGTTGGAACCTCCTGCTATAATGATATCGAGAGAGCAAAAATATTAGTAGAATCAGGAGTAGACTACATAGCCTTTGGAGCTGTTTTTCCATCAATTACAAAACCATTGGCTCCTCATGTTTCTTTAAATATATTAAAAACAGCAAGAAGCATGATTAATATTAATACACCTTACTCCATAGTAGCCATAGGAGGCATTACTGTTGACAAAATCCCTCAAATTATAGAATCTGATATAGATAATATAGCAGTTATTAACGGACTTTTCGAATCAGAAAATATTTTTAATACAGCTCAGAAATATTCTTCCGCTTTCAATTCTACAAAAAAACAGAATCATGATGAATAATACAGAAATTTTTAATAAAGCTTTAGAAGTCATTCCAGGTGGAGTAAACTCACCAGTTCGTGCATTTCTATCAGTAGGAGGCAATCCTAGATTTATTGAGAAGGCCTCTGGAGCTTATATGTGGGATATAGAAGGTAAAAAATATATTGATTATGTTGGCTCTTGGGGACCAGCTATTCTTGGACACGCTCACCCAGAAGTTATAAAAGCAGTGAGCGAATCTATAAAAAAAGGACTCTCGTTTGGAACTCCTACAAAAGGAGAAGTTGATCTAGCAAAAATACTAGTATCTAGAATACCATCTATAGATAAAATACGTTTGGTAAATTCTGGAACTGAAGCTACCATGACCGCAATACGCTTAGCTAGAGGATATACAAAAAAAAACAAAATAGTAAAATTTGAAGGTTGTTATCATGGACACTCAGATAGTTTATTAGTCAAAGCGGGGTCAGGATTGTTAACATTAGGTAATCCAAGCTCCTCTGGAGTTCCTGAAAGCTTTGTGAATGACACAATAACTTTACAATACAATAATTCTTCTATAGTAGAAGAAGCTTTTTATAAATACGGAACAGATATTGCATGCATTATAGTTGAACCAATTGCCGGCAATATGAATATGATAAAACCTAAAAAAGAATTCTTAGAATCATTACGATTTATAACTACAAAATATCACTCCTTACTAATATTTGATGAAGTAATGACTGGATTCAGAGTTGGACCTCAAGGAGCACAAGGAATATTCAACATATCGCCTGACATTACAACTCTCGCAAAAGTTATAGGAGGAGGAATGCCAATAGGGGCAATTGGAGGGAAAAAAGAAATAATGAAACATCTCTCTCCCGAAGGGACTGTTTATCAAGCAGGAACATTATCTGGGAATCCAGTAGCTGTAGCAGCTGGTATTAAAACACTAGAGTTGATAGACGAGAAAGATTTTTATATTAATCTCTCTAATAAGACGAAAAAACTAACAGAAGGATTACAAAAAATTGCTAAATCTATGAATTTAAAAGTAACCTCTGATTATCAAGGCGGACTCTTTGGTTTGTATTTTTGTGAGAAAATACCAACCTCATTTGAAGAAGCATCCAAGTGCAATCATGAAATGTTTAAACAATTTTTTAATTCTATGTTAAATAAAGGAGTATATCTTTCTCCTTCTCCTTTTGAGGCTGGGTTTGTATCTTCAGCACATACTGATGAAATCATTGAGCAAACTTTATCAATAGCAGAAGATTCTTTCAAAGAAATAAATTAATATAATTTAATTGTTAAATTTCTATATTATCAATTAACCTGGTGCTCCCTAGTTTGGCTGCACCAAGAATTACTAAAGAACTAGAAAAAATATCATCACTATTAGGAGTATTTAACTTATCTTGTGTCCTTACTGTTATGTAATCAGTCACCCAACCTCTCTTTTGTAATTCTACATAAGCCATTTCTTCCATTTGAAATAGCTCACTTAGTAATAAATGAGGTTTTTTAGAGATAATCTCTTCTCTTAATTTTGATAAAATCCTATATAAATTAGGAGCCTCTTCTCTTTCTTCTTTGGTTAAATATGTATTGCGAGATGAGAAAGCCAAGCCATCACTACAACGAATTGTTTCTTGACCTACGATATTTATAGGTAATAAGAATTGACTACACATATTTTTAACAACAGTTAATTGTTGATAATCTTTTTTACCTAAAATTACTATATTAGGAAGAATATTTGAAAAAAATTTTAATAGTACAGTACAAACTCCTGAAAAAAAACCAGGTCTAATCTTCCCTTCTAAACTCTCTCCAATTTGAGCAGGGATCTTCACAAAAAAATTCTGCTCTTGCGGATAAATGTCTTTTTCCTCTGGAATAAACAAAAGATCAACATTCGACTTTTTATATAAAATATCTATATCTGATTCTATAGATCTTGGATATTTATCAAAATCTTCTTTAGGACCAAACTGTAAACGATTAACAAATATACTTACAACTACATAATCGCTAATATTTCTTGCCTTCTCAATTAATTTCAGATGACCATCATGTAAACTGCCCATAGTGGGAACGAAAGAAATTATTGAACCATCTTTAGGTAAATAATCACGTATTTTTTCTAAAGAATTAACAATTATCATAAATTTTCACCTTTATAACCTTTTCTATCTAAGATCTATGATTTAATACAAAGATACTATCTTAATCTGTTTGATACACATAAGATTTTTGTGGAATCCTAACAGAATCAAAATCTTTTTTTAAAACCAAATCTATAGATTTATCCCATAATATAGAACGACCTATTTTTTGTTTTAATTCTATCTCTGGATGTGCTTTTTTAAAAGCATTTAAAAAAACAGTTATTTCTGATTCATATATATTTGCCATTACAAAACCCACCTATTATTCTAAATAAATATTTAATATATTATGAAACTATAATCTTAATGTAATTTTTATCTAATGAAGATAAATCTTATGAACTATACATTACTATTAAAATCTCAGTCATAACAAACTACTTTAGATAGTATACATAATTAGAATTAAATTATCTTATCTTCAATAAGAGTATTATTGTTCTATCAAGAATATAATTATTGTAATATTAAATATAAAATTGCTTACTTATGTTATATATCTTTTAAATATGATACTATTCTAGCAAATATGGTTAGCATGAATGTTTTACCAACAAAATATAAAAAAATATTGTCTTAACTTACAATTAATGTGAAAATAGACATCCTTATTCACAATATTTTTATATTGTAAAAACATTTAAAATAGAACAACAAGTTTTTGTTTTAAATCTTTAACAGCAATTCAAATAAATAACTATTATTTAAGTCTTATATAAATAATTTATTAAAGAATAATTACTATCCAATAAGTAAGTTACTAAGATTTAATAACAAATAGCTACTAAGGAAAATACAATGCATGCGGTTATAAAAACTGGTGGCAAGCAATATAAAATAGCCATCGGCCAAAAAATCAAGATAGAACAGATACCAGCCGACATTGGACAAGAAATAACACTTGATCAAGTGTTATTAGTAGAATCTAACGATCAGTTCAAGATTGGCACCCCTATTTTATCAGGAGCAAATGTCAAAGCCAAAGTTCTTGCACAAGGACAGCATGACAAAATAAAAATATTTAAACTCAGACGTCGTAAACATTACCAAAAACACCAAGGTCATAGACAGAGATATACAGAAATTATTATAAATGAAATTAACATAGAATAATTTATAGAAGTACTACAAATAATAGATATATTTTTAGGATATTACAAATGGCACATAAAAAAGGCGGTGGGTCAACCCGTAATGGACGAGATTCAGAATCGAAACGATTAGGCGTTAAAATATTTGGGGGGCAACAAATTACAGCTGGCTCTATAATAGTTCGTCAACGTGGCACTAAATTTCATCCAGGCATTAATGTTGGAGTAGGCAGAGATCATACTTTGTTTGCTCTAAAAAATGGAGTAGTACAATTTAATGTGAAAGGACTACTAAAGAAACAAATAGTTTCTGTTCTATGCCAATAAATATTAAAACATAAACCACCTAATTAACTCGCCTAAATTATTTTTATTTATATATAAATACTAATTTAGGCGAAAGTTTTTATAAATAAATAATCTATGTAAGAATAGTAAAACATGAAATTTGTAGATGAAGTAACTATTGAAGTAATTGCAGGTAAAGGTGGCGATGGAGTAGCTAGCTTTAGAAGAGAGAAGTTCATCCCTAAGGGAGGACCTAATGGAGGTGATGGCGGACGTGGTGGATCTATAATAGTTATATCAGACTACAATATAAATACCTTAGTGGATTTTAGATATAAAAGAATATTTAGAGCAAAAAATGGAGAAAATGGTAGGGGATCGGACCAGAATGGAGCCGCTGCAGAAAATATAATTCTCACAGTTCCAATTGGAACAATTATTAAAGATCTTGAAACTAAAGATTTAATAGCAGATTTAAAAAATCATGGAGATAAAATTATATTAGCAAAAGGTGGAGAAGGTGGATTGGGTAATCTACATTTTAAATCTAGTATAAACAGAGCTCCTCGTCAATTCACCAAAGGAATAGAAGGAGAAACAAAGAAAGTACAATTAGAATTAAGAGTGCTAGCTGATGTAGGATTACTAGGATTACCAAATTCCGGGAAATCGACTCTTATATCAAAAATATCAAACGCAAAACCTAAAATAGCAGAATATCCATTTACAACATTATATCCTAACCTAGGAGTAGTAAGAATTTCAGAATCTAATAGCTTCACTGTTGCGGATATCCCTGGACTTATTACAGGAGCCTCAAAAGGAGCAGGACTTGGTCATTTATTTCTAAGACATTTAACTAGAGCCAAAATTCTGTTACATATAATTGATATATCATCTATTAATTTAGAAAATAACAACATAAATAAAATACTACAAGATTATAAAGATATAAATAAAGAATTAAATGAATACAATAATGATTTAGCAAATAAACCAAGATGGCTTGTTCTAAACAAAATGGATCTAATACCACACGAAAATATCAATAACCTAGAAAAAAATATAAAAAATAAACTTGAATGGAACAACCCAATTTTTACCATTTCTAGTATAACAAAAGAAGGCGTAAATAATTTACTATACGCCCTTCAATCTTATATCAATAAAAATAAAACATCCTCAAAGTAATTATTTATGTCTATATGAACAAACTTCACAACTACTATCTCTATTAAAATAGGAAACCTTAAAATCTGTGTTTAACAAGTCAAAACGCACTAGTCTTCCTACTAAAGTTTTACCTATATTTGCCAATATTTTTAAAGACTCTGATGCTTGCATACTACCTATAACACCAACCAAAGGAGAAAATACTCCAGTAGTAGCACAATTTTCAGATTCTAATAAATCATTCTTCTCATACGGGAAAAGACAATTATAACAAGGACTATCTATTTGCTTTAAATCATAAACACTAACCTGTCCATTAAAACGTATTGCAGCTCCCGAAACAAGACTCTTACTTGCTTCAACACACATCCTATTTATTAAATAACGAGTTGTAAAATTATCAGAACAATCTAATACTAGATCCACGTCCATAATAATTTTATTCAAAACATCTTCATTAGCCTCCTGACAAATAGCACTAACACTCACCTCAGGATTAAGACTCGATAAAGTCTTTTGCGCTGATAATACTTTTGACATCCCTATATTATTAGTATTATGTATAATTTGTCTTTGCAAATTACTAATATCAACCTCATCTTTATCAATTAAAGTAAGTTTACCAATACCACAAGAAGCTAAATACATAGCAGCAGATGATCCCAACCCTCCTAGTCCAACTATTAACACATGTGAATTCATTACTATTTTTTGCTTCTCGAACCCATATTCTTCTAAGAGAATATTGCGCGCATATCTCATTAATTGTTGATCATTCATGTTTATATAAAATTAATTTGTTTTTTAAATTATATTGCTATTAGAATTCTTCTAATTGTAAACCAGATATAATATTAATAGCTTTTGTGAGTTGTAAATCATGTTTGTTGCCTAAATCAAAAAAATCTCCTAAATATAAATTATCTTCTACATTATTATCCAATAACATTTCTTGGCTATTATATAAGTGACTTTTTAAATCCACCTCTCTTTTTATAAAAATATTTTCCTGCCTACTATCTGAAACCCTATAATCAGGGTATATACCTCTTGCTTGGATTGATTTTCCCTGAGGAGTAAAATATCTAGATGTAGTTAATTTAATAGCGCTTGAATCGCTTAATGGTAAAATTGTCTGCACAGAACCTTTACCGAAAGTTCTATCTCCAAGAATTTTTGCCCTGTTATGATCTTGCATAGCACCAGCTACTATCTCTGAAGCTGATGCAGAACCAGAATTTACTAGTACTATCATAGGAGTATTTTTTAAAAAATCTCTCCACTCTTTACAAAACATAGAATAATATTCATCTGAGTATGAAAAGTAATCATAAGATGAATTAATCGCTCGTCCATGAGTAGAAACTATCAATGTATTCTGTGGTAAGAATATACCTGATACTTCTACAGCACTACTAAGAAGACCTCCAGGATTATCTCTTAAATCTAGAATAAGTCCATTAAATATTTTACTACTATTAGTAATTTTATTTAATTGTTCTAAAATTTCCTCAACTGTTTTTTCTTGAAAATGTTTAATTCTTAGATAAAGAATATTTTCTCTTATAATATTGCCACGAACACTATTAATTTTGATAATATCGCGACATATTTTGAAAGTTATAGGTTTCTCATAACCTTTCCTACTAATAGTCAAAATAACTGATGACCCAGAATCTCCTCTCATCATCCTGATAGAGTCATTTAGAGTCATTCCTTGAGTTAAAGTATTTCCAATCTTTATTATATGATCACCAGATAATATTCCAGATTTATAAGCTGGAGCTCCCTCTATGGCAGAAATAACTTTTAGAATACCTTTATCAATACTTACTTCAATACCAAGACCTCCAAACTCTCCACAAGTAACTGATTGAATATAACTATATTCATCATCTCCTAAATAAGAAGAATGAGGGTCTAAGTTAGATAGCATTCCAGAAATTGCATTATTTATCATTACATCATCATCAATATTTTCTATATAATTATTTTTTATAATAGAAAAAGCCTTATTAAATTGATTAAGTTGTTCTAGTGATAATAAACTACAACTATTTTGGGTTAAAATAGTAGATCTAACATTAAAGAACACAATAACAAGACAACATGTTGTTATTAATAGACTCAAAAAATTTCTAACTTTCATGTGTTATGATTTACTATAAGTGATAATGTAAATTACAAATAACCTTAATGACATAAATAACTAAGATAAATAATATATTAGACTACCCCTTGAGATTTAACAGCCTGAATAGATTTCTCTATTTCCTTAAGATCACCAAGATAATAATTTCTAACAGGAATTAGATCATTATTAAGCTCGTAAACTAAAGGTTGACCAGTTGGAATATTTAAACTCATGATATTTTCATCAGATATATTATCTATATACTTTATCAAAGCTCTTAAACTATTGCCATGAGCAACAATTAAAACTTTCTTATTAGCTCTAATAGCTGTAGATATAGAATTATTCCAAATTGGAATAACTCTTTGAACAGTATCTTTCAAACACTCTGATGCAGGAAGATCATTTAGTTCAACTTTACTATATCTAGAATCAAACCGCGGATGTCTATTATCATCTATGGATAAAGGATCAGGGGCGACATCATAAGAACGTCTCCAAATTAATACTTGCTCTTCACCATATTTAGCTGCTGTACTACTCTTATTAAGACCTTGAAGATTACCGTAATGCCTCTCATTAAGGCGCCAATTTAAAACTATTGGAGTATGCATAATATTCATACTATCAAGAGCTAACCATGAAGTACGTATAGCTCTTTTTAAAACAGAAGAATAAACAACATCAAAGCTATAACCATCTTTCTTCATTAAACTACCAGCATTTATAGCTTGTTGTCGACCTAGTGCTGTTAAATCAACATCTGCCCATCCAGTAAAACGATTCTCTGCATTCCATTCGCTTTCACCATGTCGCATTAAAACTAATTTATACATAAATAAAATCCTCAAATAAATATTAATTATTTTAATATATATAACATTCTATAATTAAAACTACTATTAAATACAAAATTTAAATAAAATAAACAAATATCAACAAATTTAATTAAATAAGGATATTAAATGAGCTTTATAGAATTTATAGCTGACCCAAAGAATATTTTTTTTGCTACAACTGCCCTTCTTACTGGAACCTATCTCATTATATTAAGCTTTAATAAAAATACTCTAGGACTAAGTACTTCTCAATCTATAAAATTAATTAACAGCAAACATGCTATGATTGTAGATTTTAGATCAGAGAATGATTTTAAACATCACCATATCCCACAATCTAAAAATATTTCTTTGAATGAAATAGATGTAAGCTTTAAAAAAATTAACAAAGAAAAATATATAGTAATATTAAGTTCTAATGATAAAGATTCAGAAAACATAGTTAATAAAATGCAGAAAATAGGCTTTATAAATTCCTATTATCTAATAGGTAATATAGATTCATGGATTAATGATGGTCTACCAGTAATCACATATAAAGATAGAAAATAATCTAGAATGATAATACTTATAATAATTTACTAATAGAAAACAACAATGAAATCAGAACCAAAATTTACCTTGCAACGTATATATTTAAAAGATTTATCTATAGAAATGCCTCATGCTCCAAATATTTTTATAGAAATGGATAAATATACAATCGATGTTAATATAAAAGTAGACACTCAAAAACTTTCTGAACATATATTTGAATCCAGCATTACTGCCACAGTACAATCAACAACAAAAGAAAAAATTCTATATATTATAGAAGCTACACAATCTGGAATTTTTGAATTCTTAAATATACCACAAGAACAAATAGATATATTACTAAGCACTCAATGCTATTCAATAATATATCCTTACTTAAGAGCAAATATATCAGATCTAATATCTCGCACATCACTACCAGCTCTAACATTGGAAGAATTAGATTTTAATTATTTATATAAAAACTATAAAAACAATGAATAGTCATATAAATAATTACACAGAAAATCCTCTTAATATACTAGTCATGGGTTCTGGTAGTTGGGGAACTGCTCTTGCTATTGCCGCAAATAAGAAAAATAATACGTGTCTATGGGGCAGGAATTGTGATCAGGTAGAAAACATGATTAAAAACAAAGAAAATCAAGTATACCTACCTGAAATCAAACTACCTAAAAATCTTAATATTACTAATAATCTCAATGATGCTTTTATTTCTTTAAAATCCAAAAACAATACACCTCTATTAATAATAAGTGTACCTATAGCTGAAATTAAGAATATTTGTTATATATTACAAACGAAAATAATCGATTTTAATATTAATAACATTACAGTCATATGGACCTCAAAAGGATTTGAATCAAACACTAATAATTTATTACATGAAATTATTGAACAAAACTTAAAAGTGCCAAATTTAAGAAATGGAATACTATCAGGACCATCGTTTGCGAAAGAAGTAGCCTTAGATCTACCAACAGCACTAACTATAGCGAGCAAAGAAAAAGAAGTATGTGAACTAACTATTAAAGCATTACATACTAATAAACTTCGTTTATATAGCAATCACGATATTATTGGAGTTGAAGTAGGAGGAGCATTAAAGAATATAATAGCCATAGCATGTGGCATTTCGGATGGATTAAATTTAGGATCTAATGCACGAGCTGCTCTTATAACAAGAGGTCTGCATGAAATCAAATGTTTTGGACTAGCTTTAGGCGCACAAGAAGAAACATTTTTTGGACTATCATGTTTAGGAGATTTGGTCTTAACTACAACTGGTGATCTATCAAGAAATAGGAATATAGGAATAAAAATTGCTCAAGGAATTCCAATTAAAAATCTAATAAATTCTAAAATAACAGTTGAAGGAGTAAGATGCTGTATTGCAGCAAGAGATAGAGCAAGAAATTTAAATATAGAATTACCAATAGTAGAAACAGTATGTTCAATTCTATTCGAAAACCTAGATCCTATAAAGGCAGTATCAATTTTACTAGAAAGAAAGTCTCGTTATGAAACATTTTGAAAAAAATAATATGATTATAATCTAAAGGCATCCACCATAATTATTTTGACGCCATGCCTCATATACGGTAATAGCTATAGCATTAGATAAATTCAAACTACGTTGAGTTGCAATCATGGGGATTCTAATTTGATTCTGTTTTAAAAAAGAATTTTTATCAACATCAGAAAGACCAGCTGTTTCTCGTCCAAAAACAAAAACATCACCTGGATAAAATTTTACTTCTGAAAATACATTTCGTGATTTTGTAGTAATTGCAAAACACCTATCTATATTGGAACCTATGAATCTTAATGCACTATTTAAGTCATCATGCACACGAACTGGCTGCCATTCATGATAATCTAAACCAGCTCTTCTTAATTTAGCATTATCAAGATCAAATGGCATAGGCTTAACTAAATGTAAATGAGAACCACTGTTGGCACATAATCTTATAGCATTACCTGTATTAGAAGGAATTTCAGGTGAAACTAGAACAATATTAAACATATATACCTAAAAAATAAAAACCAAAGAGTTAAAGTATATATATTATATATTTTTTTAAAAATGTTAGAATAAAAAATCTTTAAGATCTTATTCAAAATTACATGAAAAATAAATTTCCACTCCCTATAAATCAGCAACATGTCATAAAACAATTTTCTAGAAGACATAATTTAGCAAAAGCTCAGTTTTTATATGCTAACATAGCAACAAAAATGATAGACAACTTAAAGTTTGTCCATATAAACCCTGAAACAATACTGGATGTTGGATGTGGCTCTGGTGATAATTCTGATTTACTAAAATCTCTTTACAAAAAGAGCTATTATATAGGTTTAGATAACTGCGAAACTCTATTGCAAGAATCTAAAAAAAAACTTAAAAAATATCATTGTTTTTTTAATAAATTATTAAACAAAAAAAATATTCCTAAATTTATCCAGTCTGATATGGCCTCCTCAGGATTAGAGACAGAATATTTTGATCTTATCTGGTCTAATCTTGCATTACATTGGCATCCTCAACCACAAAAGGTTTTTCTTGAATGGTATAGATTATTAAAAAATAATGGCCTATTAATGTTTTCATGCTTTGGACCAAACACCATAAAAGAAGTCCGTTTAGCTTTACAAGATGCCAATTTAGAAACAAAAACATTAGAATTCATTGATATGCACGATTATGGCGATATGCTAGTGGAATATGGCTTTACTAATCCTGTAATGAATCAAGAAACTTTAAATATATTTTATAAAACACCGCAAGAATTAATAAAAGATATTTATTGTATTGGTGGAAATCCTTCATTAGGAAGAAAATCAAATTTAACGAGTAAAGAATGGTTAAAAAAATTATATGATGCTTTAGAAAAACAAAAAAACGAATTTAACAATCTTAAACTAACTATTGAAATAATATATGGACACGCATGGCGCCATAATAATCAATTTATCAATAACAATGAAAAATATATAAATATTAATTCTATAAATAAATTATAACTAGACTATTTATTGTCATTGTTCTTTTTTCTAGATGTTGTTGTAATCCCTAATTGTTTTAATTTTCTATATAAATGAGTACGCTCTAAACCAGTTCTCTCTGAAACCCTAGTCATACTATAACCATCCTTCATTAAATGATATTCAAAATAAACACGCTCAAATGTATCTCGTGCATCTCTTAAAGGTTGATCTAAAGAAACACTGCCTAACTTAAAACCACCATTGTTTTCTATTGGAACTAAACATGAGTCAACCCAACAAGAATTCTCTGAACTATCATTTGACTCTTTAACAGGAATTCTAGATGTTTTCAAAGTAGATTGCTTAGCTCTATTACGCAACAATCCAGCAGCAACAGTTTTTAATAACAGTTGTGGTGAAATTGGTTTTTCTAGAAAATCCATTGCTCCCATACGAGTAGCCTCAACCGCTATATCTATACCAGCATGACCACTCATCATTATCACGGGCATATCTAACAATCCTTGTGATATCCACTCTTTTAAAAGACTAACCCCATCTGTATCTGGCATCCATATATCCAACAAAACAAGATCAGGTCTGTAACTTAAACGCGCAGATCTAGCCTGAGCAGCATTCTCAGCCTGTTCAACAGCATGTCCCTCATTATATAAAATTTCTGATAAAAGCTCCCTAATACCAATCTCGTCATCTACTACCAGAATTCTGGCCATATAGCTCCCACTTATGTAAATAATATAATTCTTATAATCTGTAAACAATATGTTTTTTATTACTATAATTAATAGAATATTAGTAATTTTATTAATAATTAATTTTACCAAATATATATAAAAACACTGCTAATTATAAAGCCATAATTCTATAAAAATAATGATAATAAAAACACAACACTAATTTACATATAAATTATAAATACTAAAAATCTAGTATTTATAAAAATGTATATTATATCAAACAAAAATTTTAAAAAAGAAATCCATTTGTTTGCAAAATGATAATACTATTCAATATAACTACAAACTAGTAAAAACAGACTCTAATATATAATCATTTCTTCTTAAAAAGAGCAAAAAAGAACCCATCATTATCTACAAACAACTCATTCTGACTCTTATTAGGTAGTATTTGATTATGAGAATCTAAAAATATTGCATCTTGATGTCTTTCCAGGAAAGATAGTGCCTGAAAAATACATTCCTCAGGAAATATAGAACATGTTACATACAACAACAATCCACCAGAAACAACAGTTTTCCAAAGAGACTCCAGTATTCTTTTTTGAAGCAATACAGATTTTTGTATATCAGAATACTTCCTTAACCACCTTATGTCAGGATGTTTTCTAACAATCCCTGAAGCAGTACATGGAACGTCAGCAATGACAACATTAAACATCACCCCATCCCACCATTGATTTAAAGATCCAGCATCAGCCACTAGAAATCTAGTGTTACTAGAATTTAACTTTAAACGCTCTAAGTTTGCCTGTAATCTATTTAATCTTATCTTATTAGAATCTAAAGCAAGTAATTTTACATCAGCTAATTCTAACAAGTGAGATGTTTTACCTCCTGGTGCAGCACAAGCATCCAATACCCTCATGCCATCTTGAATTTGCAATAAAGGAATAGCTAACTGCGCACCAGAATCCTGGACAGACCACCAGCCTTCATCAAAACCAGGCATATCTTTAATAGATCTAGATTTATATAAAAGAATACCACTTTCACCAAATGATTTGGCTTCAATATTGCTAGATGCAAATTCTTCTAACACTTTCTCTCTATTAATATTTCTCTTATTCACTCGCAAAATTAAAGGAGACTGTGTGTTAGCACAAGACAATATACTTTGCCATTGTAAAGGATAGCACTTCTGGACTTTGTCTATCCACCACTCTTGATAATTCCAAACTGCCTTAAGATCTTTTCTAAAATAAGAATTTATGTTATCTTTTTCTCTTAAAAACCTACGTAAAATAGCATTCAATAAACCTTTATAGGGTCTAAGAATAGGAATTGTATTTGCAACATTACAACTTTCATTTACTATAGTAAACTCTTTGTATATAGGAATATTATTGGTAAATTCTTTTTCTGAAGAAAATTTCAATAAAGTTAATGATAGTAAAAGCAAAGATTCAAACAACTTATTTGGATAATTTCTTAATAAGTATTTCCCTACACAATCAGCCCAACCTAAATAACGCATTGCGTGAAAACTCAAATCTTGAACTGCTGATCTAAATTCATAATCCATATTATCTAAGTACAGAGTAAGGGAATAACCTTTTAATACTTCCTCTATAGCACAAGACGAAATATACATATGGGCAGCTAATGTATTCTTTTTAAAATGAAATTTCATCTAACTAATACTCAAAATATTTTTTATTTTCATATGCTTAATCTTAAGTATCCAATTAATATATTGATTTTCATACGTATTTCTAAATTAGAAAATTTTCAATCACTAAAGTAATTTCACTTAAAAAAAACAAGAAATCAAATGATTACTGAATAACTTGCATACCAACTTTTAATAATCTTCTATATCCTCTTACAAAATCAGCAACCATAGATTTTTTAGATCCAGATTTTTGAAGTTCCTTTAAACGTAAAGCACCTTGTGAGGTAACTATATCTATACCAATCTCATCAACATTAATAATAGTACCTGGAACTTCTTTACCTTTATAATCTAATACTAATGCTTTCCATACTTTAATAGGATCCTTGAATATAGGCAATCTTATAATAGAACCAGGATATGGATTTAAAGATCTAATGAGTCTTTCTAAATAACAAGCATCTTTAGAAAAATCTAGAATAGAATCTTTTTTTTCTATTTTTTTAGCATAAGTAACACCATCTTTTAATTGTGGGTAAGGATCTATGTTATTAAAATTAGCTAAAACATATTCCAATCCTCTAGACCCCTCAAATGCCAACAAGTCATGGAGGTCTTGGTAAGTAAAATAATCCATGATGGGTATTTTAGACTGAAATAGTATATCCCCAGTATCTAACCCAGAATCCATTTTTATTATTGTGATACCAGTATATGCATCCCCATATTCTATAGATCTTTGTATAGGTGCCGCACCTCTCCATCTAGGCAAAAAACTAGCATGAACATTAACGCATCCAAACTTAGGTAGATTTAATAACCATCTTGGTAAAATTAAACCATATGACACAACAACAATAATATCTGGATTTAAATCAAGTAACGTGTTTCTTAATTCTAAAGTTTGAGTACTGCCATTAGGTTCAATACTAAGACTATTAGGTTGAAACACCTTCACATTTCTTTCTATTGCTAACTGTTTAACAGGACTACATTTTAATAATAACCCTCTCCCAGAATGACTATCTGGTTGTGTTATGACAATAGGAATTTCATGACCTAATGAAAACAAATAATTCAGATGAATAGCAGCAAAATCTGACGTTCCAGCAAAAATTATACGCATATTTAAGATTAAAACTGTTAAGTTTGTTTTTTTAATTTGTTAATTTTAGTTCTAATTCTATCTCTTTTTAAAGAAGATAGACGATCTATAAACAATTTACCGTTTAGATGATCTAATTCATGTTGTATACATCTAGATAAAAGGCCTTCCGCTTCTAAATTTCTAAGCTCTCCATTTTGATCCATAAACTTACAAATTATATTACTAGACCTTTCAACTTTCTCATAAACATCAACAACAGATAAACAACCTTCTCTCTCAAATAATTTGTTATTACTAAAAACTGTAATCTCTGGATTTATTAAAACCATCAAATGATTTTGATCTTCAGAAATATCTATTACTACAATTCTTTTTTGTATGTTAACTTGAGTAGCTGCTAAACCAAGTCCATTAGAATTATACATAGTAAAAGCCATATCTTTAATAATTAAATTTAAATTATCATCGAAATCTCTAACAGGTTCAGCAACTAAATTCAAGCGACTATCTGGATATTTTAAAATTGAAAGCAAAGCCATTTTATAAAAATTCTAAATAATGAATAACTGGATTATACTATCATAATATGTGGGTAGATATATCAAATAAATATAAAATAGGATTAAGTAAATATATAACATAATTTATATAACATAATTTTTTCTTTAAATCATGAACAATAAACTCTCAATACAAGAAAGATTTGAATTTATTAATAACAAAATAATAAAAATATGCCAGAGAATAGGTCGCAAAGAAAATCAAATATCAATTTTACCTGTAAGCAAAAATTTTACTTGTAATAATATACAAGAAGCCCAACTTTTAGGATTTAAAAGATTTGGAGAAAATAGAACCCAAGAAATACATTCTAAATATAAAGAACTTATTAATAAAAATATAAAGTGGGTTATGATAGGTCATTTACAAAAAAATAAAATAAAAGATATTATAGAATATATTGAAGAAGTCCAATCTCTTGATAGCCTAGAGTTAGCTCAAAATCTTAATAATTATCTTCAAAAACAAAATAAAACCCTAAATGTTATGGTCCAAATAAAAACATCACCAGAACCAAGCAAATACGGTTTAAATCCAAGTGATTTAATTTCATTCTTACATAAAATATCAGATACCACTACTCATATAAAAGTTATAGGGCTCATGACAATTGCAGAGTTAACCTCGGATCAGAATAGAATAAGAGAATGCTTCAGACTCACTCGCAAATTATTAGAACAGGCATCTAAATATAATATGCCTTCAGTAAATCTAGAACATCTTTCTATGGGTATGAGCAATGATTTTGAAATAGCTATTGAAGAAGGAGCAACAGAAATAAGACTAGGGTCATCTTTATTTGGGAATAGATAATATACAATTATTTTACATAATAGCTATATAACTTGTATTATTATGCAATAAGTTTTAAAAATTTTAAATTGTTATGTATTACCTAATATTCTTTTAATTTAAATTAAATATACAAATATAATATTATGCCTACTAATTATCTAAAAAAAATTTTAACATCTAAGGTTTATGATGTTGCATCTGAAACCTCTCTAGACTTTATGCCTATATTGAGCAAACAATTATCAAATAATATTTTTCTAAAACGTGAAGACACTCAATCAGTTTTTAGTTTCAAATTAAGAGGGGCTTACAACAAAATGGCAAACCTCCCTTTAGAATCTCTAAAACGTGGAGTAATCGCAGCATCTGCTGGTAATCATGCTCAAGGTGTAGCTCTATCAGCAAAAAGACTTGGTTGTAGAGCTGTTATAGTCATGCCCACAACTAGTCCTCAGCTAAAAATTGACGCTGTAAAAAGACTAGGAGGAGAAGTCGTTCTAGTAGGTGAAAGTTTTACCGACTCATATAATCATGCTGTTTTATTAGAAAAAGAAGAAAAACTTACTTTTGTACATCCCTTTGATGACCCAGATGTTATTGCAGGACAAGGTACAATAGGCATGGAAATACTGCGTCAATTTTCTAAACCTATAGAAGCAATATTCATTGCTGTAGGAGGAGGAGGACTAATAGCTGGAGTTTCAGCCTATATTAAAGAAATACGCCCAGATATTAAAATCATAGGAGTGCAAACTGAAGATTCAAATGCAATGTATACTAGCATCAAGGCTGGAGAAAGAGTACCACTAAAAGACGTAGGTTTATTTTCTGATGGCACAGCAGTAAAAATAGTAGGTTCAGAAACATTTAGATTAACAAAAAAATATGTTGATGATTTTGTTATTGTTAATACAGACTCTATTTGCGCTGCAATAAAAGATGTATTCCAAGAAACGCGTACCATATTAGAACCAGCTGGAGCCATGTCTCTTGCAGCTGCCAAACAATACATAAAAAAAACAGGAATTAAAGACAAAAATATAATTTCCATCTCATGTGGATCTAACATTAATTTTGATCGATTAAGATTTGTAGCAGAAAGAGCTCTTGTCGGAGAAATGAAAGAAGCTATATTCGTAGTTACAATACCTGAAAAAAGAGGTAGTTTTAGAAATTTTTGTGACCTTTTAGGAAAGAGAAATATAACTGAGTTTAATTATAGGATATCTAGTTCTAAAGAAGCCAATATATTTGTAGGAGTAGAAATATCTTATCCTGAAGAGAAAAATAAAATTGCAGATGTTTTTAGAAAAAATGGATTTGGAATAATTGATTTAACAAATGATGAATTCGCAAAAACTCATCTTAGGCATATGGTAGGAGGACAGTCTAGTCTTAGTAATAATGAGCTATTATATAGATTCGAATTCCCAGAACGACCAGGCGCTCTGATTAATTTCTTAAATGCTATGAATCCAAATTGGAATATTAGTTTATTCCATTATAGAAACCAAGGAGCTGATTATGGAAGAATTGTCATAGGAATTCAAGTCCCAGAATCAGATAGAGAGCTATTTAATAGATTTCTAAACGAATTATCTTATCCATACTGGGATGAAACAAATAATCCTTCTTATAAACTTTTTTTATAAAACGACATATAAGAAGTTCAGATTGTTCTTTTATTTACACTCAGAACTTCTTATTTAACTTGCTTCTTTTAAAAGAAGCCCACTTTTTAATCTATATATGTGTTCCACAGTATTACAAGGTATAAATGCATGAGAAACTAAGATAATACTTCTTTCTTTATATCTATATACGTTATTTAAATTATTGAAAATTTTCTGTTCTAAGCTATGATCTAAATTTGCTGTTGGCTCATCTAGCAACAATATAGGAGATTCAGATAATAAAGATCTTGCCAAACATACTCTTCTAGCTTGACCCATAGAAAGATTTGATCCATACTCTCCAATCCATGTGTTAAGACCATATGGAAGTTTTCTAACAAAATCATCTAAATAAACATCCTGCAAAACACTCCATAACTGCTCATCACTTGCAAGATTATTAGCAATCAATAAATTGCTTCTGATAGAACCCATAAAGATAGGAGCATCTTGACTAAGAAAACTAATTCTTTTATGCCATTCTGATTGAACACAATGATTAATATTACAGCCACCAAAACTTATAATTCCATCAGAAGGCTCTTCTAAACCTAACAATAAATTAAGTAAAGTAGTTTTTCCTGAACCGCTAGCTCCAACAATAGCAATCTTTTCACCAACATCTAAATGAAAATTTATATCTTTTAAAATAAGATTACTTTGCTTACATTCATCATAAGTAAAATTCACATTGTTAAAAATAATATTTCCACTTGATGGTAAAATTAGTAATCTATCATTATAAAGAGAGCATTCGCTAAAATTAGTTATAGCACTAATTCTTTTAGCACTACTAATTGCCATTCCTAAACGAGATGATCCCCTAACAATAGTGTTAGTTATCTCAAACAAACCAAAGAAACCCAATAAAATACCTACAAACATAGGAAAATCTATATATTTTTTATCTATATACCTAAAACAAATAATAAGAACACAAACTATAAATATTCCTGAAAAAATATTATTTATATAATTAGCAGTAATAAATATTATTGAATGATTCTTTTTTACAGATGATAAATTTTTACATAGATTATAATAATCATCTTCTTTTTTTGGGAAAAGACCAAATATTATGATATCAGAATGAGATTTTATTGTTTCCAAAATAGAATCTCTTATATCAGCAGAAAATCTTTGATGAGCAATTCCTAAATTTTTAGAAAGAGCAATAACAAAATAAGGAACAAAAAAGATAGTTATACAAATAAAAAATATATAAATAAAAGTAAATATCGGCAATAACTTAATCAATATTAAAATAATAAAAATACTTAATAAAATCATTACAAATAAAGGTCCTAAAAAGAATAGGAATACAGTATCTAACATATCTATATCATTAGTTAATCTAGAAACCAAATCTCCATTGCGATATTTTGACAATTCTTTAGGACTAAAACGCATCAAAGATTCAAAAACTTTTGTTCGTAAATCAACCAGTAAACACAATATAGTATTATGGCCAGTAACTTTCTCAAAATAACGAGATATAACTTTTATGATAGAACTAAATCTAATTAATGAAGAAGGGACAAAAAGATTAAAATACAAACCTGAGGACAATATAGCAGATGCAGTTAACAACCATCCAGAAATACATAATAGAAAAATTCCAAATGCAATAGTTAACAGTAAACACAACAAAGACAAATAAAGCATGCCCTTTCTATTTGCTAATAATGGTACTAATATGCTAAATAATAGTCTCATATTTCTCTTATTCCATGACTATCCAGAAGCAATCTCTTGGAAAATTTTTTAGAAATATAATCTGAATGTGTAACTATTAATAATGTTTTTTTTCTAGAGAAATTAATTATCTCTTCTATAAGATGTAATTCTGTATCAAAGTCTAAATGTGCTGTAGGCTCATCTAGAAGTATTAAATCTGGATCTCTTAAAAACAAACGAGCAACAGATATTCTTTGAATTTGTCCTTTAGATAATCCTCTTCCATTCTTGCCAATTATAGTATTAAGACCATCTTTAAAATTTTTAGCAAAATCCAAGACCAATGATCTTTCTGCTGCATCTAACAATGCACTATTACTAGCATAAGGGTTACTTATCATAATATTTGCTGCAATAGTATCCTCAAATACATAAGAACGCTGACCTATTAAACAAGTTTTATTACGCAACAAATTTTCAGGAAGAACATTTAAATCATAACCATTTAAATAAATATAACCTTTATATTTCTTCAATCTAACTATTGATTCTAACAAAGAAGTTTTACCTACCCCACTTGGTCCAATAAGACAAACATGTTGATTAGGTTCTAAATGAAGATTTATATCCCTTAAAACAAAATCAGAACTGTTAGGAAAATCTAAGCTCAGGTTCCTAACTATTAATTCAATAGAAGAATCATTAAACTTATCTAACATATTCCCATAATTTATATCATCCAATGAATTTCCATGATCTACTAAATTAGGTAAACCATTAAAAAGCTCTTGAATATAATAAGCAGCAGCACGAGCAGCAGCTCTATCATGATAATGAAGTGCCATTTGTCTCAATGGAGAATATATTTCAGGAGACATTAATAAAAAAAATAACCCCATACGTAAATCAAGAACTTCATTATTTGTATTAAGAAAACCTAGAAAATTCAATCCAATATATACAGCCACACCAGCAACACCAAGAGCAGCAAAGAACTCCAATACAGCAGATGATATAAAAGCAATTTTTAAAACCTTCATAGTACGTATTCTTAAGGATTCACTAATAGTCTTTAATGAATTAAGTTCTATTTCTTCTCTGCCATATAATTTTAAAGTATCTAGCCCTCTTACTCTATCAGCAAAAAAACCAGATAATTTAGAAAAAGATGCTAAATATTTTTTACTAGCTTCTTCTGCCCCAAGTCCTATTAAAATCATAAAGAATGGAATCATTGGAATAGTAAGCAATAACAAAAGACCAACAACTTTATCAAAAGAAAAATTAGAATAGAAAAAACTACAGGAATAATAGCTGCATTTATAACGACTGGAATATATTTTGAAAAAAAAACCATCTAAAATTTCTACTTGCTC
Organism: Candidatus Kinetoplastibacterium desouzaii TCC079E; assembly: GCF_000340795.1. Taxonomy (NCBI): domain Bacteria; kingdom Pseudomonadati; phylum Pseudomonadota; class Betaproteobacteria; genus Candidatus Kinetoplastidibacterium; species Candidatus Kinetoplastidibacterium desouzai. Next base: position 731,950 of record NC_020294.1, read on the forward strand.
TATTATACTATTAGCTAACGAACCAGAAACTTGTATTTTTGACCACTGTGGACCTTGCGACCACAACTTATAAAACAATAATTGTCTCAATTTATATTTGATATTCTCAGAAGCAACTATAGCAAACAATTCACCTATATAAGCAATCGTTGATCTTATAAAATAAAATAAAATAAAATAAAATATCTGATAGTAACTATCAGATATTTTCATGTTTTTTATAACTATATTATCTATAACTTCTGACAAACACCAATACTGTAATATTAGAATTAAACCATTTAATAAAGGAGCACCTATAGCCACAGTCATTGCTATAGGTGTTATTTTTATCAAACTATTAAGCCAAGATCCTAGAATCTTAACTTCTTCTTTAGAAGGTTTATCTTTATAAGTCATTTAAAAAAACTAATCATCTGATTTGTTCTTAAATTCAAATAAAACAGCACTAATTATGCTAAAAGAAGCAGCAAAACATAAACCTATTATCCACGAAAAATACCACATATAAATATTCCTTAAAAATACTAATATGAATTAGGATTTTCTTTAACAGACTCTTCTGTCACAATACCTCTTAGCACTCTATAAACCCAAGATGTATATGCCAATACTATTGGCAAGAAAATCACTACCACAATTGACATAATCCATAATGTTAAATGACTAGAAGAAGCATCCCATACAGTCAATCCTCCACTAGAATCACCTAATGAAGAAGGCAATAAAAATGGGAATAAAGAAACTCCAACACTAATAATTATTCCTGATATAGATAATGAAGAACCCAAAAAAGATACTCTATAATTTCTTTTTACAAAACCTAAAAAAGCTAAAAAGGCACCACTTATTCCAAAAATAGGAGCAAGGCAAGTAACAGGTACTTTCTCATAATTTAACAACCAAGCACCTTTTGTCACTTCTACCATTTTTAAGAATGGATTAGAAAAAATATTATGATCTAAATTATTAACAATAACATGGCCATCAAGATTTTTTAACCAAAAACCTCCGATGACAAAAAGAGAAAATGTCAATATAGAACATGCAATACCATAACTTCTAGAACGTTCCTGAATTGATCCTTCAGTTTTTATAGTCAAAAATGATGCCCCATGCATAGTTAGCATAAAAACACTTAGCAGTCCTGCTAACAAAGCAAAAGGTCTAAATAACTGAAAGAAATTACCTTCATAAATAATACGTAAGGAAATACTATCAAAACCTAGTGGAACTCCTAAAATAACGTTGCCCATAGCAACACCAAAAACCAAAGCAGCTACAAATCCAGAAAAACATAAAATAGCATCCCATGAACTACGCCATATAGATGTTTTAATTTTACTTCTATATTTAAAACCTACAGGTCTTAGTATAAGAGCAACCAAGACTAATAACATAGCAAGATAAAAGCCAGAAAAGGAAGCTGCATACAATAAAGGCCACGCTGCAAAAATTGCACCTCCAGCAGTTATAAGCCAAACTTGATTTCCTTCCCATACTGGACCCACTACATTAATAACTACTCTGCGTTCATTATCAGTTTTAGCAACTAATGGCAATAAAGCAGCAATTCCAAGATCAAAACCATCAGTTAATGCAAAAAAAACAAGCAAAGCTCCTAATAATAACCACCATATAAACCTTAAGGTTGCATAATCAAACAAAATGAAAGATTCCATAATCTCGCTCTATAATTATTTATAATAACCTACTAATTAATCTTCCCTGAAGCAACCCTAGAAAATTCAACATCATCATGTGAATCTGGGCCTTGTTTAACAGCTTTCAACATAATTTTAAAACCTATTATAAATAACAATGTATACAATAACAGGAAAACTGCCAAGCTAATAGAAAGATCTATAATAGTTAAACCAGACGCAGCATAATAAGTAGGGAGCACGCCATCAATAACCCAAGGTTGTCTTCCATATTCAGCGACAAACCAACCACATTCAATAGCAATCCAAGGTAAAGACAATGAATAAAAAGCTAACTTTTTCAAGAAATTAGATGTATAAAATCTATTGTTCCACACAAACCATAGAGAAACAGTAAACAAAACAATGAAATAAAAACCTAATAGAACCATAATTCTAAAAGCATAAAACAAAAAACCAATTCCATTTGGAATTAAATAAAGAGACGCTTTAGATATATCATCTTCAGTAACATCATCAAAATTTGTTTTGTAATGTTTTACTAAAAGACCATGCCCTAAATCTTTCCAATTATTATTAAATATAACTCTTGACTCTTCATCACTAGGGTTAGATCTGATCTTTTCAAGAGCTTGATATGCTGTAATTCCATTTCTTATTCGATCTTTTCCTTTTTCAACCAAATCATTTATACCAACCAATTCTTCAGTTAAAGATCTAGTAGCTATAATTCCCATCAAATAAGGAATCTTCACTTCAAAATCATTCTTTCTTTTTTCTGAATTAGGTATAGCTAATAAATTAAATGAAGCTGGTGCAGGCTCACTTTCCCACATTGATTCTATAGCAGCAAGTTTCATCTTTTGATGATCATTTGCCAAATAACCACTCTCATCACCTAATATAACTGCAGATATTGAACCACAAAAACCAAATGCTACAGCTACAGCTATAGAGCGTTTGGCTATATCAATATGCCTATCTTTCAACAAATACCAAGAACTTATAGCTAATACAAATACAGCACCAGTAATATATCCAGCGCTAACTGTATGAACAAATTTAGATTGAGCAACAGGATTTAATAACACCGTAAAGAAATCTGTCATCTCCATTCGCATAGTATCTGGGTTAAATACTGCACCAACTGGGTTCTGCATCCAAGCATTCGCCACCAAAATCCATAAAGCAGATAAATTAGTTCCTATTGCCACTAACCAGGCGACTATTAAATGACTAACTTTTGATAAACGATCCCAACCAAAGAAAAAAATACCCACAAAGGTAGCTTCAAGAAAAAAGGCCATCAACCCTTCAATGGCCAATGGAGCCCCAAAAATATCACCCACATAATGACTATAATAAGACCAGTTCATTCCAAACTGAAACTCCATTACAACCCCAGTAGCAACTCCTAAAGCAAAATTTATTCCGAACAATGTTCCCCAGAACATTGTTATTCGCTTCCATATCTCTCTGTCTGTAATAACATAAACACTTTCCATTATTGCTACCATTACAGAAAGCCCTAAAGTCAGAGGGACAAAAATAAAATGGTAGAAAGCAGTGGCAGCAAATTGAAATCTAGACAGGCTAACTACGTCAAAATCAAACATTAAAAAGCCCCTTCATAAGGTAAAGATTATAACCCAGTATGTTAAAGTAATGAAAAACAAGAACCTATGATACAATTCAGTCTCAAAAACAGATAAATTAACTGTATAAACAACTAAAGACAAATGCATTATAAATTATAACTTGCCTTATGGAAACATATTAATTCTATTTTACTTGACTAAACTCACTACTAAAAATCATGTTATGAAAATAGTATATTTAAGTTAAGAAACAAATCCATACTTCATAAATACTAATTGTTTTATAAATAAAGAACTCACAAATAATAAAATGATATATTCCAATATGGGGTCGATACGCATCGAATTCTTACAAGCAATTAATAACAATTGCATTTGCATTATTAAAGTTAGTTGAATAATTCAATAGAGTTTTTTAATTGTTTTAAAATACCGAGGTAAAAATCAAATAACATTTGTAAAATAAATCTCATATCTTTACAAATAGAATAAATATATTTTTTAATTAATGATTGGCAACAGAATTAAGTAATATGTGTTGTGCAAAACACAAAATATATTACTTGTTAAGAAATTACTAATAGAGCAAAACAAATAGAATTTATATGTAACTTTATTATAAAATTAGAAAAACACAAAGTTTAGTTTTTTTAATAACAAATATTTGATAATAAAGCCATAAAAGAAATATGAGGAACTAAGATGACCATAATTATATATACAAAATAATAATTCGGAAATTCTGAATTCTGTGACTTAAACTAATCAAAACTATTTACATAAAGTACTACTAAAATTAAAATGATTTTTTATAAGAAAAATAATTTTGTTCTAATGATTGTTATATTAATAATAATTACATTTATAACTTATTTGGCAGATGACTTTTATTACAGAGATAAAATAAACATCACAAACAACAACCGACCATCAAAAATTTATAGCAAAAGATTTACAATTATTACAACAGATTCTAATGGGCACATAGATAATATTTTACAAGGAAATGAGATAAAAGAAGAACAAGATTTATTAGAAGTAAACAATCCTTCCCTAACAATAAATAAAGAAATAAATAGATTTTAAAACCCATCGAATGATAAAAAAAACATTATGTAGAATATTATTTACAGTACAAATATCTCTAATATGCTCATATATAAACCTTGTTTTAGCTATAAATAGCATCGACATAAATTATCAAAAAAACAAAATAATAATACATGCAAATAAGGCTTCTTATAATAAAAGAAACAACACTTATATATTTCTAGAGAACGTGTCTTTAAGTTATAACCTTACTAAAATACTAACAAACAAATTAATTGTTGAAACTGATATAAACAACACTCAAATTTATACAGCAATTTCAGAAACTGATGATGTTAGAATTTATCATACAACAAATCAAAACGAAGAAAAATTAGAGGGCAAATGCAAAAAGCTCGAGTTCAATACTCATACTAATGAAATCAAACTAATAAACAATGCAGAAATTAAATATAAAAAACCAAACAATGTAAATAATATTATAAAGAGCGAAATTATAACCTACAATATTGGAAATGATTCTTATCAAACATACAATAGCAAAAACGAAAAATAATATTATTAACATCCAATAATATAAAAAAGTTATTTGTTATTTTTTTATTTGTTATTTCTTAGTGAGGCTCTAGATGAGCACGAAAATAGAATCTGAATTTCAAGGACACTTAAAAAAAACAGGTGTTTTAAAAGCCTCGAATTTACAAAAGAGTTACAATAAAAGGCTTATAGTACAAAATGTTTCCTTAAAATTAAATAGCGGAGAAATTATAGGACTACTTGGCCCAAATGGAGCTGGTAAAACTACATGTTTCTATATGATTTTAGGTCTAATACAAACAGAACTAGGCTCAATACTTATTGATGATATAGATATAACAAAATTGCCTATATATAAAAGAGCAAGAATGGGATTATCTTACTTACCACAGGATATATCAGTATTTAGAGAACTAACAGTCGAAGAAAATATTAGAGCTATAGTAGAAATAACAGAAACAACACAGCGCATTATTTCTAACAGTGACATAAAAAGAATCACAGAGATTCTACTTGAAGAACTAGACATTATACATGTAAGAAACAATATGGCAATTTCCCTATCTGGAGGAGAAAGACGTCGCCTAGAAATTGCAAGAACTTTAGCTACATACCCAAAATTTATATTATTAGACGAACCTTTTGCTGGAGTTGATCCAATTGCTGTTATTGAATTACAAAAAATAATAACATCTCTAAAAAAACTAGGTATTGGCATACTAATTACAGATCATAACGTTCGTGAAACTTTAGGCATATGTGATAGAGCTTACATAATAAATGATGGTAAAGTTCTAGCAGAAGGAAACCCTGATGAAATTATTCTGAACCAAGATGTAAGAAAAATTTATCTTGGTGAACATTTTAGCTTATAGTTTTTATACTGAATTAATTTTATATTTTTAGAAGAAAACTCATGAATATAAAAATATACAATATTAAGCATATAATAAAATAAACGACTTAGGATAATAGAATGTTTTCATAACTTTGATAAATTATTATTTACTATTTATACATAAAAAATACTAAGCATATTAAATAAAAATATTAAAAATAAAAGATTAAATATTACATTTAAAAATATATGAAATATATCTTTATTCAACTATTAAGTTAACTTTTGAAAAACCAAGAGAATTCTATACAGACACAAGAAAAAATAAATACAATACTTAGACAATAAATACCTAAAATAACAAATTAACTATTTTTTCAACATGAATTCAAATTTCTTATTTAATGCACTGCCAATTGACAACATATTACTAGAGATGTCAGCAACAAGTAAAAAAAGAGCATTTGAAAATATAAGTTTATTTTTTGAAAGAAAGCATGATATCTCAAGCTCTGCTGTATTTAAAAGCCTACTAGCCAGAGAAAAAATAGGCTCTACCTATATAGGAAATAACTTAGCTATTCCACACGGATATGTTTATGATCTAAAAAAAACCATAGCTGCTTTTGTAAGACTAAATCGACCAATTATATTCTATAACCAAAATAGACAACTAGTTAATACTCTTATGTTTTTCTTGGTTCCATTAAATCAGGCAGAAGAACATATAAAAATATTGACCAAGCTAACTAGCAATCTATTAGATAAGACAACAAATAAAATACTACAAACAGAAGATAAAAAAATAATTTATAACACCATTATAAAACAAAAATTATAAACACAAATGACATTGAAATAAAAATGATAACAATACAAAATATAATTCTAGAAAATAGTAACGAAATTGAATTTAATTGGGTGACAGGGCAGGAATCATCTAATAAACCAATATTTTCTGACAACAAAGAATCAGCAGTAAACCTAGTAGGACACTTAAATTTAATTCACCCAGGAAGAATACAAGTAATAGGAAATGAAGAACTAGAGTATTACAATAGATTGAGCGCTGCTGGAAGAATGTATAATGTCAAAGAACTAATCACAGGAAATGTTCCTGCAATTTTAGTAGCAAATAACCTTACTATCCCAGAAGACTTAATAGAAAAATGCTCTCATTACAATATTCCACTATTATCAACAAAAATAGATGCCGCTCAATTAATCGACCTACTTAGATCTTACATAGGTAAAAAACTAGCTCCAACAGAAATAATACACGGAGTGTTCTTAGATGTGTTTGGAATAGGAGTCCTTATTATAGGAGAGTCCGGCCTAGGGAAAAGTGAATTGGCTCTTGAATTAATATCCAGAGGTCATGGCTTAATAGCTGATGATGCAGTTGAATTATTCCAAGTATCACCAAATGTAATAGAAGGTAAATGCCCTCCTCTATTACAGAATTTGCTAGAAGTTCGTGGTTTAGGGTTATTAGATATAAAAACCATTTATGGGGAAATTGCAGTTCGTAGAAAAATGAGATTGAAACTAATAGTACATCTACTAAGAACAGTTATAAATGATAACTATGAACGCTTACCTCTCCAATATGATATTGCTCAAGATATTTTAGGGGTTCCAGTAAGAAAAGTAATGATACAGGTTGCTGCAGGTAGAAACTTAGCAGTAATAGTAGAAGCTGCAGTTCGTAATATGATACTTAAAATGAGAGGCATAGACACATTAGAAGATTTTATGGAAAGACAAGCTATAGCAATATTGCACAATCAATCTTAGAAAATAATAATATACTTAAGTCATTATTCTCTTCAAAGTAAAAAACTTGATCATAACTACAACTTACTTCTATAACACTCTAATGACAGTAATATTTTTTTACGCCATAAGCCACTAGAGAACCCTCTTAAAGTTTTATTACTGCCTATTACTCTGTGACAAGGAACAAATATCAGTATAGGATTACTAGCAATTGCTGTTCCTACGGCTCTGTAAGCATTACTATTTCCTACATCAATTGCAATATCAGAATAACTCCTAGTTTCTCCAAAAGGTATTTTAATTAAACTATTCCATACTTTTTTCTGAAAACAAGTACCCTCAAAGAACAATGGAAGATCAAAACTTATTCTATCACCACAAAACCATTGTTTTAACTCTAAAGAGGCTTTTTGTAAAATATCTAACTTATTATTTTTAATAACCAAATTATTTAAAGAATCATTATTCTTTTCTAAGAAAAATACTGACACTATAAACTTACTAGAAGATATAATTCTTAATGGCCCTAAAGGGGTAAATTCATCAATATAAAATAGGTCCTTCATATTATGTTGTAACCTTTGAAACAAATAATAAAGAACGCTGATATAATTTACTGCGAGAAACACCTGTAATTTTAGCTGCAATCTTCACAGATTGACTTATTGATAAACCCTCTGATAACAAAGATTTTATTAGTTCGTCCCCATGCTCAAGATCACTATCTACATCACCATCATCATTATTAGGATGTAAAATAATTACAAATTCACCTTTAACGTAAAAAGAATTAGAGATCCATTGATGATAATTTTTTAATTGAAAAGTTTGGATATCTTCAAATTTTTTTGTAAGTTCTCTTGCTATAGTAACAAACCTCAATGGTCCAAAAACTTCTAAAAAATCTTGCAAGCTATTTAATATTCTATGTGGGGATTCAAACATAATAATAGGGACTTTAGTACTGATCCAAGAACTAAATACATGTACTCTTTGCAAATGTTTGGTTGGAATAAACCCAACAAAAGAATAACCAGTATCTTTAGAACAAACTATTCCAGCACCCATCAATGCAGCAATAACAGCACTAGGACCAGGTATTGGAACCACGCTATAACCACAAGACTTAACTTCACTAATAACACCTACTCCTGGATCACTTATAACTGGCGATCCAGCATCAGAAATAATCGCAACTCTATTACCCATCTCTAAATACTCGCATATTTTATTCGCAGCGCTCTTCTCAGTATGCTTATGAGCTAAGATAAATGGTTTCTTAATCCCATAATAATTTAACAAAATACTACTAACTCTTTTATCTTCAACAGCTATAAAATCAACCATGCTCAGAACATATAAAGCTCTAAGACTAACATCTCCTAAATTACCTATAGGTGTAGATACTACATACAATGATGATTCTGGCCAATTCTGAGACTCTATTTGTTTTAATGAATTAAATATATTATCAACAGAAATACCAGATATTTGTCTGTCTTTAACCATAAAAAAACCAACTTTAAAGATAATAAAATAACTATATGTTAAGCTAGATACTTGAGAAATCAAATTATTTATAAATTAAACATAACTTTATAGAAAAATAAAATGATTACAACCAAATACAAAAGAAGTATAAGTGTTTTTTATAGATTTGCTGTGTTGTTAACTACTATATGCTGTCTGTCATCTTGTAGCCTAATTCCAATAGTTGTCGGCGGAACAGCTATTACAACTATTTCAGTAGCTACTGATCCAAGAAATGTCCTATCTCAAATAGACGATTACACCTTAGGATTAAAAATAAGGAATGAAATAAACAAAACATTAAAAAGACATAAATCTAAAGATTTTAGTATAAATGTTAATTCATATAATAAAAAAGTATTAATTACAGGGTATGTAAACAAAATATCTGATATAGCAATGGTAAATAAAATAACTTCCTCTATAACAGGGAATTTTATTATAATAAACCAATTACAGATTAGAAATATACCAACTATTTACGACAAATCTAAAGAAAAAATAATATTATCAAAAATTAAAACATCCTTCCTAAGAGACAAAAATATCCCCACCAATTCAATCTCCGTAGTTGTTGATCAAAAGAAAGTATTCTTAATGGGTATTGTAACTAAATCTGAAGGTGCTAAAGCAGCACAAATAACAGCAAACACCAAAGGAGTAGACCACGTAATAAAGTTATTCGAATATATAGAAAACAATAAGTAAAGTATATTAAGATTAACTAAAAATATTTAGCTAAAAATGTTTTAATATAAATATATATAATCAATATTTATAAAAATAAACTTGTTTGCAATTTAGCATTCAATTTTGAATATGTTAATTGGTATAGATAATTTAAATCCACCAAAATTACTACCAAGTGCAAATACAACCTTAAAACCCCAATAATATTATCCAGTAACAAATTATGAGCCACACTCCTACAAATAACACAACAATCAAAATATCCTCATCAATAAAAGCTGATATCCTATCTGAAGCCCTACCATATATTAGAAAATTTCACGGGAAAACCATAGTAGTTAAATATGGCGGAAATGCAATGACAGATACAAATCTACAGCGTAGTGTTGCAAATGATCTTGTTCTTTTAAAATTAGTTGGTTTAAAACCTGTAGTTGTACATGGTGGTGGACCTCAAATTAATGAAGCTCTTAACAAGGTTGGGAAACAAGGAACATTTATACAAGGAATGCGTATTACAGATTCTGAAACTATGGAAGTAGTTGAATGGGTATTGGGCGGACAAGTACAACAAGATATAGTTATGATGATTAATGAATTTGGCGGAAAAGCTGTTGGTTTAACAGGTAAAGATGGTTCATTGATCCAAGCTAAAAAGAAAATGATTCCTAGTAACGATAATCCTAATGAACTAATAGATATAGGTTTTGTTGGTGATGTCGTCAGAATAGATACTTCAGTGGTTAGAGCTCTCCAAAATGATCAATTTATCCCAATAATATCACCTATTGGTTATGGAGAAGATGGTAGGTCATATAATATAAATGCAGATCTTGTTGCCGGTAAATTAGCTGAAACATTACAAGCAGAAAAATTAATTATGATGACAAATACTCCTGGAGTTTTAGATAAAAAAGGCAAACTCATAAGAACACTATCATCGACAGAAATACAAGATTTATTTAACGATGGTACTATTTCTGGTGGAATGATACCAAAAATATCCTCTTCTTTAGAAGCAACTAGGAATGGTGTTAATTCTGTCCATATAGTAGATGGGAGAGTCCCTCACTGTTTGCTATTAGAATTGTTAACCGACCAAGGAGTGGGAACAATGATTTCATAAGAACTATACTGAATGTTATTATTAACTTGTATTATAAAAAACACCATATATATTTTGATTAATATCAATTAAAAGTCTAAAATATTGATATTTCTGTGTAATAAGTAATAAAATTAATTCTGTGTACATTTGATTTCTTTTTAAAATAAGCTGATCTGGAGAATAAATTATGACTAAGTCAAAAGCAATTCCTCCCATCACAGCAAATAAAACTAAACTTCCCATTGGTTTGCTGATGGGAATATTTGCTCTTGTTGGGGTTCTTTTAATGCCACTATCTAGCGATCTGCCTATAGCTGGCCATCGCATGTTAGCTATATTAGCTTTCGCTGTTGTTGTATGGGTTACAGAAGCTGTTTCATATGAAGCAAGTGCCATAATGATTACAGTTTTAATGGCTTTTTTAATAGGAACAGCTCCTAATGTTAAAAATCCTGATGTAATGTATGGTACAGCTACCGCTATGGGATTTGCTTTATCAGGATTTTCTAATTCTGCTTTGGCTCTTGTTTGGGGAGCTTTGTTTATAGCAGGAGCAATGACTTTTACTGGCTTAGACAAAAGAATTGCTTTGTTTACATTATCCAAAGTTGGAACTAGTACTAAACGTATTATGATCGGATGTATAGCTGTTACAATCATACTAAGTCTGGCAGTTCCTAGTGCTACTGCAAGAAGTGCTGCGGTAGTTCCTATTATGATGGGCATAATTTCTTCTTTTGGCATCAATAAAAGATCTAATATAGCTGCTGGTATCATGATTGTTGTAGCTCAAGCTACTGGAATATGGAATATAGGTATTAAAACAGCCTCTGCTCAAAATTTATTGACATCTGGTTTTATGACTAAAATGTTAGGAGAGAGTGTTTCTTGGTCTGATTGGTTTATAGCTGGAGCACCTTGGTCTGCTATTATGTCAATTTTCCTAATAGCCTTAGTACTAAAAATGTTACCTCCAGAACCAAATGGCATATCAATAGGTAAAGAAGCTGTAGAAAAGTCATTAGTAGAACTAGGTCCTATGAGCTCCTCTCAAAAACGTTTAATGCTCATATCACTTATTTTACTGTTTTTCTGGGCAACAGAAGGAACATTACATAATTTTGATACAACATCAACTACTTATGTAGGTTTGGTATTACTTATAATGCCAGGATTTGGTGTAATGTCATGGAAAGATATACAATCACGTATACCTTGGGGAACTGTTATTGTATTTGGAATAGGAGTCAGTTTAGGAACATCTTTACTAACTACAGAAGCAGGTCAATGGTTAGGTAGACAAGTTGTTCTAAATACTGGAATTGATCAACTAGACTCCATAACAGTATTTGCAATCTTAGCTGCTTTCCTAATTATAATTCATCTTGGATTTGCAAGTGCTACTGCTTTAGCGTCTGCTTTGCTTCCAATCATAATATCAGTATTAACTACAATGCCGGGAGATTTTAGCCGTACTGGTATGACTATGTTATTAGGATTTGTAGTAAGTTTTGGATTTATACTTCCAATAAATGCACCTCAAAACATGGTTTGTTTAGCAACAGAAACATTTAATGTAAAACAGTTTGCTACAATAGGAGTTATAATTACTATTGTAGGTTACTTATTAATGTTGCTGTTTAGTATGACCTACTGGCGTTGGTTAGGATGGTTATAGGTTTTAACTATGAAATTATCTATCCAACAAGCGCTTAATTTTGGTAAAAATATACTCATGGCTCAAGGAATACCTTCCGATATAGCTTTTGATGTAGCTGAACATATAGTTACTGCTGATCAAGTTGGTTACACCAGTCATGGTTTATCAATATTACCAACTTATTATAAAGTACTATTAAAAGGATTCCTTCAGCCTGATGGAAGACCAGAATTAGTTAATGATCAATCTGCAATCCTCGGTTTTGATGGCAATAAAGGATTTGGTCAACATGTTGGTAAGGTAGTAGTCAAACAAGCAATTGATCGTGCTAAAAAGCATGGTCAATGCTTGATAACGATAAGTAATTCTCATCATTTAGGACGCATGGGACATTATGGGGAAATAGTAGCTAAATCAGAAATGATTTTATTAGCTTTTACTAATGTCATAAATCGTGATCCTACAGTAGCTCCTTATGGTGGGGCTAAAGCTTGCATGACTACTAATCCTCTTTGTTTTGCTATTCCTTTACCTAACAATAAGCCACCATTTATAGTTGATATGGCCACTAGCTCTATAGCTATAAATAAAGCTAGAGTCCTTGCCACCAAGGGATTAAAAGCAGACCCTGGTACTTTAATAGATTCTACTGGCAATCCAACTAACGATCCTAATGCTTTATTCTCTGACCCTCCAGGAGCTTTATTGCCTTTTGGTGCTCATAAAGGATATGCTCTAGGATTAACTGCTGAATTACTTGCTGGAATTCTAACTAGCGGAGGAACAATACAACCAGGAAATCCGCGTCGTGGTGCGGCTATGAATAACATGTTTGCTATAATCATAAATCCAAAACTAGTTAATTCTAATGAGCAATGGATGATTAAAGAAGCTAATGCTTATATAGACTACCTAAATTCATGTCCAACTCAACCAGGAGTCACTAAAGTGCAATATCCTGGTGAGTATGAATATAATAATAAGATAAAGAATCTTGAGTATATAGAATACGAAGACTCTATATGGGATAATATATCAAACTTAGCAAAAAAATTAGAAGTAACTCTAGAAAAGTAAGTTCTTTTAAAAGATTTAGTTTTATTTTAAAACTAAATCTTTTTTTTATCTCTCTCTGATTCACTTCTTATATTCATTAAAATCCCACAAGATATCCCTATATTTAAAAAAGCTGAACCACCATAACTCATAAATGGTAAAGGCACTCCTACTACTGGCAATATCCCAGTCACCATCCCTATATTTACAAACACATAAGTAAAAAACATCATTGAGATAGAAGCAGATAAAAGCCTAGAAAATTGTGATTTAGCATTAAAAGATATTGATAAACCTATTAGTATTAATGATCCATATAAAATCAATAAAAACACACAACCATAAAGCCCAAATTCCTCTGCAAACACTGCAAATATAAAATCTGTACTTCTCTCAGGAATAAAATCCAAATGAGATTGAGTTCCTCTCATATATCCTTTACCATAAATACCACCCGAACCAACAGCAATCATAGACTGTATAGTATGGAAACCATTCCCTAAAGGATCTGATAAAGGATTTAACAATGTACAAATCCTGTTCTTTTGATATTCGTGCAATAGAATCCAGCTATAATTAGAAAGACATAGCTGATTTTCGTAAATAATTAAAATAAGAATAATACATAAACATAGCACAAAAACTGGAATGATTAATTTAAAAGGCAAACCAGCAAAATAAATAACAAAAACTCCAGATGCAAGAACTAATAAAGCTGTTCCCAAGTCTGGTTGTAAAATAATAAATAAAAATGGTATCAGCAATATAACTAAAGCAATTAAAAAATCTTTTTTTTGTAATTTATAATTCTCAATAGTATTAAAATACCATGCTAACATCATTGGAACAGCAATCTTCAACATCTCTGATGGCTGTATTCTTGTAAAACCTAAATTCAACCATCTTGTGGCACCTTTAGCAGTATCACCAAAGCACTGCACACATAATAACAAGAAAATTCCTAGCAAATAAAAAGGAACAGCAGAATTTCTTAACCAACTAGATGGAAGCCATGAAACTATCCACATAGCAATAAAAGCCACAATAAAATTATTTATTTGTGCTATAAATCTCCAATCAGATTGCCCAACAGCTGAGTATAAAGAAACCATTCCAACAAATGTAAGTATTAAAAATACAAACAATAAAATAAAATCAATTGTTTTAAATAAACTACCAATTTTAGTAATATAATTAAATTTCATAAATAAACATCAAAATAATAATTATTTCTTTTTTTCCAAAAGCCAATAATCAAAAATCTTACGTGCAATTGGTGCTGCTTCCTTAGATCCCCATCCTCCATTCTCTACAAAAACAGCCACAGCTATTGTAGGATTTTCTGAAGGAGCAAAACCTATAAATAGAGCATGATCACGTAATTTCTCATCTATAAAATCTGATCTATATTTAGAACCTTTAAGACTAAATACCTGTGCTGTTCCTGTTTTTCCAGCAACAGAATAAGATGTTTTTAAAAATGACTTTTTTGCTGTTCCATGATTAATAACATCTACCATAGCAGATTTTATTATGTCACAATTAGACTCATTTAATACAATCTTATATAATGGCTCATATGGAATATACTCTTCTTTATTAGACATAGGATTCCTTAACTTATAAGCTAAATGAGGCTTTATATAGGTTCCACCATTTGCAAAAGTTGCTATTCCTTGACATACCTGTAATAAAGTAAAAGAATTATATCCCTGACCTACCATTAAAGAAATAGTGTCACCCAAATACCATTTTTGCATTTTTTTATTACTAGAATATTTTTTTCTCTTCCAATCAGTAGATGGCAAGATCCCTGCTTTTTCTCCATCTAAATCTATACCAGTAATTTGCCCAAAACCAAATTGTTTTACAAAAGAAGATAATTCATCAGCATTTAAATCTAAACTCAAAGAATAAAAATATGTATCAGAAGAAACAACTATAGCTTTTTTTAAATCTACTAATCCATAAGATACACTTCCTGGATTACGAAATTTTTGACCAGCACATTCAAAATATCCAGGATCAAATATTCTATCATCAGGAGTTCTCTTCCCTAATTCAAGAGCTGCTAAAGCCACAAAAGGTTTATAAACTGAACCTATTGGATAAGTGCCATATAACACTCTATTCATTAATGGATAATCTGGTGAGTTATTAAGTAATTTCCAGTTTTCTAAATCTATACCATTTATAAACAAATTAGGATCAAAAGAAGGCTTAGAAACCAACGAAAGAATTTCTCCTGTATTAGGATCTATAGCAACAACACCTCCTTTCCTATTGCCAAAAGCATCATCAATAACTTTCTGTAAACCAATATCTAAAGACAAGAAAATATCTTTACCTGGAATAGGATCTATGGATCTTAATGTACGAACTGGCTTCCCTGATGATGTTACTTCTACTTCTTTAAAACCAGTATGACCGTGTAATACATCTTCCCATGTCTTTTCTATTCCTTTTTTACCAATTAACTCAGTACCTCTATAATTACTAATTTTATCTTGTCTATTTAACTCATCAAGATCATCATCAGAAATCCTTCCTATGTAACCAATTACATGCGCTGACAAAAGACCATGAGGATATTCTCGTAACCATCTCGATTTAATCTCTAATCCTGGAAATTTAAAAGCATGAACAGCAAACCAAGAAGCTTCAAATTCATTTAAATTATTATGGATAACAATAGGTTTATATCTTCCAAATTCATTAAGTTGTCTACGTATCATACGTTTATTATATGAATTAATAGTAATTATTGGAGACAATTGCTCAAACACTTTCTCTAATTCATTTGCTTTTACAAAAGACATTACTAACGTATATGTACGATAATTACGAGCTAATATTTCCCCATTGCGATCAAAAATATCGCCCCTTCTAGGAGCTATAGGAATCACAGATATACGATTTCTATCAGCTCTTTCCGAAAAACCTTCATAACTACTAACTTGTAAATACCAAAATCTAGAAATCAATAAACAAAAAATCATTACAAAAAATAAAATACTTATAATAATTCGTAATATGAAACTCTGTTTCATCTCTTTTTTGTAATCATTTAGCTCTAACATATTAGTCTAATGTACTGATTTTGATTCAGAATTTACAACAGAACGTTGTGGAATCAACAATAATGATCCTAGTACCGGCCATACCACAATTATTAATACAATCTCAATAACCCAGCCTAATCCCATCCAATGAACAATTACCCAAGATATAATTACTTTACTAATTAATTTAGAGAGGAATAGCACAGGAAAAAGATGAATGGCTTGACTTAATAGATCAAATCTCAATAATCTTCTTTGTATCGCCAATGCGAAATAGGCAAACAAAGTAAAAAATAAAGCATTCTCTCCTAAAATTAATGATTCATGAACATCAACCAATAAACCAAAAATAAAAGCTGTAAATAAACCTATCCTAGGAGAATCATAAACACACCAAAAAACTATTACTACAGCCAATAAATTAACAGAAAAAAAAAATGACAACAATGACAACATCCAAAAAAACAATATAGTACCCCAAACAAACTTAGCTTCTGCTGGCTTATCTAATTTATCAAGTTCAACATTACTAGGCATTCCTATTTTACGAGACCGATACAATGTTTTGGATTTTTTCATTTTTAAATTATTCAACCTCTACCTTTAAAACAATAAAATGACGGTAGCATTCAGGATGAGAAACAGATTTAGCAATTGCTTGAGAATAACCAGAAGAATAATCCTTTTCAACAGAAATAACCTGAGCAACAGGCAAACCTGCAGGGAAAACACCACCTATACCACTAGTAACAAGGATATCATCTTTTTTTATATCAAAATCATCATACAAATAACGAACTTCTAAAAATCCAGATATACCTCTACCAAAGGTAATTAAACGAAGCCCATTTCTAGTAATCTGTACTGGAATTAGTATATTACAATCTGATACCAAAGCTGCCTCAGAAGTAAAAGGAGTCACTCTAATAATTTGTCCAACTACTCCTCCCTCACTAATTACAGGCATACCTGGTAATATTCCTTCCTTACTTCCTTTATTAAAAACCAAATGCTGGTTAAAAACATTATTTGTTTCATATAACACCTCTACCACTATTGAGGACTGTTTAATATTACCTGTAATACCTAACAATCCACGTAATTGATGGTTTTCGGCTGTTAATTGTAAAACCTGAGCTGTCACCTGGGATAATTCTATACGCCTTCTTTGCAATTCCTCATTTTCCATTCGGATCATGTTAGCAGTATTAAACCATTCTTTAAAATGCCCGACTAGATCTCTAGGAATTAAAACAATACGTTGGAATGGATATATAGACACTAATATAGTTCTTCTAATAGGTTCCATTTTACTATGAAAATTAGTATCAAGAATCAAAAGAACAAAAGAAGCCATTACAAGAATAAATAATTTAATTTCTAAAGTTATACCTTGCCTAAATAACGGAGGAAGATCTTGACTGCGCATACCAAATATATATAATAAGGTGCTCTAAATAAGGAACTATTTAATCATTTATAAAAATAGAACCCATTTTACCTAAATAATCTAAAGCTTCCCCACAACCACGGACAACGCAAGTCAAAGGATCATCAGCAACAACAACTGGCAGTCCTGTCTCTTCCTGTAACAACCTATCTAAATCACGCAATAAGGCACCACCACCAGTAAGAGAAATACCTTTATCTGTAATATCAGCTCCTAATTCAGGAGGAGTCTGCTCTAATGCAATCTTAACTGCTGAAACTATTTGATTTAATGGATCAGTCAATGATTCTAAAATCTCATTTGATGAAACTGTAAAACCTCTAGGAGCTCCCTCGGCCAAATTCCTACCTTTAACCTCAATTTCCCTTACATCTGAGCCAGGAAATGCAGATCCTATACTTTTCTTAATAAGTTCTGCTGTAGGATCACCTATTAACATTCCATAATTACGTCGTATATAGTTAACAATAGATTCATCAAATTTATCTCCACCAACCCTAACAGATCCTTTATAAACCATACCACCAAGAGATATTACAGCCACTTCAGTTGTTCCACCTCCTATATCTACTACCATAGAACCACTAGCATCTGAAACAGATAAACCTGCGCCAATAGCAGCTGCCATAGGTTCTTCTATAAGATACACATGAGACGCACCTGCTCCCAAAGCTGACTCTCTTATTGCTCGTCTTTCTACTTGTGTAGATCCACAAGGAACACAAACAATAATCCTTGGACTAGGAGCCAACATGTTACGAGGATGAACCATTCTAATAAATTGCTTAAGCATTTGTTCCGTTACAGTAAAATCGGCTATTACACCATCTTTCATAGGGCGTATAGCTTCTATATTCCCTGGAACTCTACCAAGCATTTGTTTGGCCTCATGACCAACAGCTTGGATAACTTTTTTACCATGTGGACCTCCATCATGGCGAATAGCAACAACAGAAGGCTCGTCAAGAACAATACCCTTTCCTTTAACATATATAAGAGTATTAGCTGTTCCTAAATCAATTGCCATATCACTAGAGAAATAACTGCGTAGAAAACCAAACATCTGAACTCAGCTTAAAAATAAATTTTTAAAATCTTATCTAACTATTAAAATTGAATTTACAACACTTACGTAATAAACTATAAGTTATTATAATTAATTAGTAGTAAAATAAGCGGTTATTGTATTGATACTTATCAACACTAAAATATAATTGACATTCTAACACATACATTTTTTTATGGCGCTTAATAAAAACGATATTGATAATATTGCAACTATCTCTAGAATAGAAATAAATGATAAGCAATCTAATATTTTCTTAGAAGAATTAAACTCAACGTTTAAAGTTATACAAAGAATTCAAGATATAGAACTTGCAAATATTGAACCATTAATAAACCCAATTTCTTTATTTGATGGAACAGAATCAAATCTACGTGAAGATAAAGAGGTACAAAATCAATCACATGAATTCATAAATACAATAAAGAAAAATTCTCCAAAATTTGAAGAGAACTTATTTATAGTGCCCAAAATTGTTGAACAACCATGACAAAAACAGCGTTACATACACAATTCAGTGGAATACATAGTCTTCGCAGCTCAATTCTAAAAAAAGAAATAAGCGCTACAGAAGTAGCAATTAGTGCTATAGCAAAAGCAAAAGAACTAGAAAGCTTAAATATATTTTTGCATATTGATGAAGAATTAACCTTAAAAAGAGCAAAAGAAGTAGATATTCTTTTCTCAAAAACATCTCAATTGCCAGCATTAGCAGGAATACCAATTGCACACAAGGATAATATCGTCACTAAAAATTGGTATACAACCGCCGGCAGCAAAATATTAGAAAAATATTTAAGCCCTTTTGATGCTACTGTAGTTGATGAATTAAATAAAGCCGGTAGTGTCTCTATAGGGAAATTAAACTGTGATGAATTTGGCATGGGTTCAAGCAACGAGAATTCTGCTTATGGTCCTGTTAGAAATCCTTGGGATCCACAAATTGTACCCGGTGGATCATCTGGTGGATCAGCTGCAGCTGTAGCAGCACGAATAGTAATGGCCTCCACAGGAACAGATACAGGTGGTTCAATAAGAACTCCCTCATCATTTTGTGGTGTTTGTGGTATAAAACCAACATACGGGACTGTATCAAGATATGGAGTTATAGCATTTGCTTCTAGTCTTGATCAAGTTGGTGTTATTGCTACAAATAGTATGGATCTTTTAGAAATGCTAGACATAATAAGCACCCATGATAATAAAGACTCTACCAATCTAAAAGAATTTAATGGAATAAAAAATCAAACTGGCAGATTAAAAAAAGATTTTGAAGAACATAAAAAGAAATTTGACCATAACATTGACCGCCCATTAAAAGATATTAAAATTGGAATACCTAGAGAATTCTTTGAAACTAACATACATGAAGATATATTATTTGCTATTAAAAAAGCTATATCTGACTTTGAATCGCTTGGCGCTAGCATAATAGATATTTCTATACCTAGTAGTAAAATATCCATTCCTGTTTATTACACCTTAGCTTCAGCTGAAGCATCCAGCAATCTAGCTCGTTACGATGGAGTTAGGTATGGATATAGAACTAGTAATTTCAATAATATTGAAGAAATGATTTCTAGATCTAGATCTGAAGGTTTTGGTCACGAAGTCAAACATAGAATCCTGCTAGGAACATATTTATTATCTAAAGATAATTATAATAAATACTATATGACGGCACAAAAAGTACGTAGAGTTATAACTAATGATTTTCAAGAAAAACTAACAAAAGAATGCGATATCATTCTTGCTCCTGTTTATCCAAAACCAATAAAGAAAATAGGCGCTAAAAATGATTCTGATTGGATAGATGATATATTCACTGTAAATGCCAACTTGGCTGGTTTGCCTGCTATGTCTATACCTTGTGGTTTTAATAAAAATAATAATTTACAACCAATTGGAATACAAATAATTGGGAATTATTTTACAGAAGGTCTTATGATAGCAGTATCAGATTACTATCAACAAATTACCAATTGGCACAAACAGACACCAGAAAATATATAGGGACAATAATGAAATCTGATTGGGAAGTAGTAATAGGACTAGAAACTCATGTCCAACTATTAACAAAAACTAAAATGTTTTCTCAAAGTAGAGCAACATTTGGTGAGAAATCTAATCAAAATACAAATGAAGTAGATATGGCTCTACCAGGTAGTCTTCCTGTAACTAATCTATCTGCCGTAGAATGTGCTATAAAATTTGGACTAGCTGTTAATGCAAAAATCTCCAATAATTCTGTTTTTGCAAGAAAACATTACTTTTACCCAGATCTCCCTAAAGGATACCAAACAAGTCAATTTGAGAATCCTATACTAGAAGGAGGAACTGTTACTTTTTTTGAAAACTCAGAAAAAAGAACGATTAATCTAATAGAAGCACATTTAGAAGAAGATGCAGGCAAATCTATCCATCAAAAATATTCTAGTGGAATAGATTTAAATAGAGCAGGAATTCCTCTTTTGGAAATAGTAACACACCCAGAAATCAAATCAGCCCAAGAAGCATCACTATATGCCAGAACATTACATGAGTTAGTTGTATGGCTTGGTATTTGCGACGGAAATATGCAAGAAGGATCTTTTCGTTGTGACGCCAATATATCCGTCAGATCACGTGGAAATAAAAAACTTGGAACAAGAACAGAAATTAAAAATATAAATTCTTTTAAATTCCTAGAAAAAGCCATATTATTTGAATCTAAACGACAAATTGATTTACTTAAAAAAAATGTCGAAATTGTACAAGAAACCAGACTCTATGATTCAGAAAAGGACGAAACAAGAAGTATGCGCAGCAAGGAGAATGCTGTAGATTACAGATATATGCCAGATCCAGATTTGCCTGTATTAAAGATATCTCCCAAATGGATAGAAGACATTAAAAAGCTAATGCCTGAATTGCCAGAAGATAAAAGAAATAGATTTGAAAAAGATTACGGTCTAAGTAAAAACGAAGTATCCCAATTATCTATGGATATAAATATTTCTAATTATTTTGAGTCAGTTGTAAAACAATTACCTAAAAATCACGCAAATACAGCAGCCAATTGGATAAACGGTGAAATATCAGCCTTCATGAACAAAAACAATATAAATATAAATGATATACCTATAAAAAGTGATACGTTGGCTAGTTTAATAAATAAAGTAATTGATGGTACTATTTCCACCAAAAATGCAAAAGAAATTTTTGAAATTGTTTGCAATACTGGTGAGAGCAATATAAATTATCTCATAGAAAAAAATGGACTAAAACAAATTACAGACAACAATTTTATTATAGAAATAATAAACACAATTCTAAAAAACAATTCTGTTATAGTACAAGACTATAAGTCTGGTAAAGAAAAAGCTTTTAATTCATTAATTGGACAAGTAATGAAAACAACAAAAGGAAGAGCTAATCCAACACACATTAGTGAAATACTTAAGAATGAACTAGATAAACTTTAGAATAATTATGTAAATTATTCTAAAGTCCATATGACATTCTATATTCTTTGATTCTTTCTCTATATTCTATAAAATGTTTATCGTTCTGAACTAATTCAAATATATCCTTAAGAGATGCTATACTAATTACTGGTATATTGTATAGATTTGATATTTCTTTGGCCGCCGAATAGGTTGAGCTATAATTTGATTTCTCCATTCTATCCAAAGCTATAACTATAACAGCTGGATCAGCTCCTTCAGAACGAATAATCTCTATTGACTCATGAATAGACATTCCTGAAGTTATAACATCATCTAATATTGCGATCTTTCCACGTAATTGAGCTCCTATTAGTGAACCTTTTTCTCCATGATCCTTAGATTCTTTACGATTGAAAGCGAATGGAATGTCTTTATAACTATTACTAGAAAAACTTAAAGCAGTAGATGTTGATATTACTAAAGGAATACCTTTATAAGCAGGACCAAATAACATATCGAACTCTATATTCGATTTAATAAGAGCACTAGCATAAAAACTACCTAAAGTTCTAATAGAGAAGCCATTATTAAAAAAACCCATATTAAAAAAATATGGACTTATTCTTCCTGATTTAGTCTCAAATTCACCAAATTTTAACGCATTAACACTCAGAGCTAATCTGATAAAGTCTATTGGACTATCATTTTTATAACTAAACATACGCTTCTATAATCTAAAAAATAATTAATTAGGTATGAGTATAAAATAAGCTTATAATCTATTCCATCTTTTTTTATGTTTTCTTATAAATAATTTTTTTTCATAGAGACTTAGTATTTTGTTAAAAATTACCTCTATAAACGTAAATGGAATTAGGTCAGCCTTTAAAAAAAATTTTAACAATTGGCTCGCTACTAATAACTCAGACGTAATTTGCCTACAAGAAATTAGAATTTCAAATAACGAAATAACAAACACATTACTTAACCCAATCCCTTTTTATGGACACTTCTATTCAGCAGAAAAAAGGGGATATAGTGGAGTTGGTATTTATACAAAAAAAGAACCCAATAAAATCACAAATGGCTTAGGCGTAAAAGAATTTGATTCAGAAGCACGAATAATGCGAGCAGATTGGGATTCTTTTTCTATAATAAATGCTTATTTCCCATCAGGTTCAAGCGGTGAACATAGACAACTAGCAAAAATGAGATTTTTAAATGAGTTTGAATTATACATCCAAGATATTATTCATGATTTCCAACGTAATAAAAAACATTTTTTTATATGCGGAGATTTGAATATTGCTCACGATAAAATAGATATTAAAAATTGGAAAAATAATATAAATAAACCAGGATTTCTACCAGAAGAAAGAAATTGGCTAACAAAAATTCTCAAAGAATATAAGCTAGTTGATGTATTTAGGAAAATAAATCCCACCCTAGAAGAATATACATGGTGGAGTAATAGAGCAAATTCAAGGGAAAGAAATATAGGTTGGAGAATAGACTATCAAATAACAACTACTGAAACAGCGAATCTAGCCAAAACTCATTCTATATATAGAATCGATAAATTTAGTGATCATGCTCCATTAACTATAGATTATGATATAAATGTATAACACAAAGTTTATGGCTTTATTTTGCAAATAATAAATTATAAGTTAGAATTAACCCTTTAGATTTGTAATAATAATACAAAACAATTGTAAAAAATACTAAAATGTTCCTGTAATAACGGATGCATTAAGACAACTCTTTCATAATAATTTTTGAAGTTTTAAAATGCTAACTTCATTTTTCTCATCTCTTGCTTTTAAAGCTTGGTTTAGTGGACTTGTAACTGGTCTTAGTTTGTTTGCTGTAGTAGGTGCTCAAAGTACTTTTGTTATTCGTCAAGGATTAATGAGATCTCATATAGCTACGATAATAATCACTTGTTGTTTAATAGATGCTATTTTTATTTTTTGTAGCGTTCTTGGACTACAAGAACTTATGTTACTAATACCTTGGTTTAAAAACTGCATACTTCTTCTTGGTATAGTATTCTTATCTTGGTATGGCTGGCAATCTCTACAACGATCCCTAAGAAATAGCTCTGGATTGGACTCAACAAATTATATTCTGTATTCTAAAAAAGCTGTAATTTTAACATCTATAGGATTCAGCCTACTTAATCCTCACTTCTGGCTTGATATGATATTAATTGGATCATTAGCTAATGTATATGAAGAAGAAAGCATGGCTTATGCCCTAGGATCATTAACAGCTAGTATTTTATGGCTTAATCTTCTAGGTTTCGGAGCTCGTTTGTGCACACCTATATTTTCTAATCCAAAGGCTTGGAGAATATTAGATGGATTTATAGCAGTTATCATAATGCTTATGACTATCAATCTTATTAACCAATATCTAAATACGTAATGTCAAATAGACTAACATCCAAAGATATATATAAAAATTTTGAATTAATTAGCTGCTCATGGAAAGAAGAAATATCAAAGTATTTCTCATTAAACAATTTGAGAAATACTTTCAACTTCTTGGAAAATAGACTTTCAGAAGGAATCATAATATATCCATCAAATCCTTTTAGAGCAATACATATAACAAACACAATTTCTAAAATTAATATTGTAATCATAGGTCAAGATCCTTACCACAATAATGGACAAGCTAATGGACTGGCATTTTCTATTAATTCAAATTCACACCCTCCTCCTAGTCTCAAGAATATATATAAAGAACTTTCTATTGAATATAAACAATTCACTTTTGAAAAAGAATATAATTTAATTTCTTGGGCTAACCAAGGTGTATTATTATTAAATAATATTTTAACTGTAGAAGATAGCAAGCCAATGTCTCATAAAAATAAAGGATGGGAATTATTTACGGACGCTATAATAAAAGCTGTTGCAAATGATAACAATCCAAAAGTATTTATGTTATGGGGATTACAAGCTCAAGAAAAAGAAAGAATAATTAAGAATCAAAATAATCATCATTTAATATTAAAAGCAAACCATCCATCCCCATTATCTGCCAATAGAAAACCAATACCTTTCATAGGATGCAATCATTTTATAAATGCAAATAGATGGTTGCATTTGAACAAAAAAAACACTATTAAATGGTTTTTTTCTAAAAAATCAGTAGATTGTTATCAAAATTTAATATATCCTCAGTACTAAGTAGATACAATTTAGAAATCTAGTAAAGATTATACTATTCTAAGAACTTTGCAAAATAATATAAATTAAGTTCTGCTGTTAGAATATCATCGATTATCTGACCTCCTTTAGCCTTGTATGTTATAAAATGCACCGTAACGAACGGTTGATGGGTCGGCGCGATGTTGTTTACCCTTTCAATACTATAAGTCAATTATATAAATAATGATCGTTATAGTTTCATTTCATAGCAAGGAAAGTAAATGTCTTTCGAAAATCTTGGTATTAATCCAAATATTATAAGTGCCATAAAAGCCACCGGATTTGAATCACCTACACCAGTACAAAATGCAACCATCCCCAAAGCTATTCTAAGACAGGATTTAGTTGTTTCAGCGCAAACAGGTAGCGGCAAAACAGCTGCATTCATATTGCCAATATTAAACCATTTGTCCCAAATGCCTAAGAGTAGCAATACTGCCATACAAGTATTAATTCTCACCCCAACAAGAGAACTTGCAATGCAAATTACTAAAGCAGCTTCTAGCTATGGAAGTAATTTTCATTGGTTAAGGATGGCTACTATAGTTGGCGGAATGCCTTACCAATCACAAATAAAAGCTTTATCCAAACGCATTGATATATTAGTAGCTACTCCTGGAAGACTTATAGATCAAATGCAATCTGGTAGAGTTAACTTAAAATCTGTACACACTTTAGTTCTAGATGAAGCAGATCGCATGTTAGACATGGGGTTTATAGAAGACATTCAAAATATAGTGAGCCACCTTCCCAAAGAAAGGCAAACTATGTTGTTTTCAGCAACACTAGACAACAGCATCATGAATTTAGCAAAACAAATGATGAATAATCCTGAAAGGATAAGTTTAACAAACAACAAACAAAGTCATAGCAATATTGAACAAAAATTAATATATGTAGATGATAATCATCATAAGATAAGAGTTCTCCAACATTTATTAAACAAAAATGACCTTGACCAAGCTGTGGTATTTACTTCTACCAAAAGAGGAGCAGATGAACTTGCTAATCATTTAGCAGATATTGGATTTGCAGTTGCAGCTTTACATGGAGATATGAATCAAAGACAAAGAACAAGAACCCTAGCACAACTACAAAAAAAACAATTAAAGATATTAATTGCTACAGATGTTGCTGCGAGAGGTATAGATATCCAGGGAATTAGTCATGCGATAAACTTTGATTTGCCAATGCAAGCTGAAGATTATATACACAGAATAGGACGAACAGGTAGAGCAGGAAGAAATGGTGAAGCTCTCACACTAGCATCTCATTCTGAAAAACATAAGATACGCAGAATAGAACATTATATTGGTAAAAATATAAATATAACAATTATAGAAGGATTAGAGTCTAAAGCTCCTAAGGGTCCTAGCAATACTTTAAATAAAAGAAGTTTTGCTAATAGAAAACCTAAAATTGATTATACAAATAATACAAATAGCACAAATAAAAAACCTAGAACAAGCCAAGAAAACTCATATAAAACACAGACAAGAACTTCTTTAAATACAAAAAATAAAAAAGTTGATTCGCCCTTTGCTAGAAATGAAGATAATGGCTACAAAAAAAGAAAAGACTATCAATCAAGCACAACCAAGAGAAACAGTTTATCTAAAAATACTAAAGAGTTTACTAATCATAGAACGCATGTTCACGTTTGATACTTATTATTAATATTTAGATGAGAAATAGATTCCATTTATTAGAATTACTCAATGAAGAATCTAATCACCATATTGCTTTAACAAAAAGACATCTATGTCAAGAAATTAAGAAATATGGTGGATCAATAACATTCGAACATTGGATGGATCAAGCTCTATATGCTCCATCCATAGGATATTATTCATCAAATAAGAATAAACTTTTTAATATAAAAGACTCTCTTAGTGCCAAAGGAGATTTTGTTACTGCTCCAGAATTAACTCCTGTTTTTGCAAAAACATTTGCTAAACAATTAGCTCAAGTATTGAATATCCTCCACTCAAAAAAAATTTTAGAATTTGGGGCTGGAACTGGTAGATTAGCACTAGACTTAATTAAAGAACTGGATTTATTAGGCATAGAGGTTGAGTATGAAATATTAGATATATCTAACAATCTAAAACTTATACAGAAAGAAACTCTAAAAGAATTTTCTGAAAGAGTAAAATGGCTAGATTCTCTACCTGAAAACTTTAATGGTTGTATAATAGCAAATGAAGTAATTGACGCCATACCAGTTAAAATTTTTGAGTGTTCCTACAATAATATAATATTAGAAAAACATATAGGACTCGATAAAGAAGAAAATTTTATATGGGTAGATAAAATAGCAGATGATCACCTGACAAAAATTCTGTTACCAAGAATTAATCCTACACCTGGTTATATATCAGAAATAAACATAAAAGGAGAAGCTTGGTTAAGAACCATCTTAAGAAACACTACAAAAGGAATAGTGTTCATAATAGATTACGGATTTCCTCAAAAAGAATATTATCACCCTCAAAGAGATAAAGGTACATTAATGTGTCATTTACACCATTTCACATACTCTGATCCATTTTTTGCGCCTGGAATACAAGACATAACTGCACATGTAGATTTTACAGCATTAGCTAACATAGCAATAGAAACAGGTTGTAAAATACTAGGATATACCTCTTTAGCCAGATTTTTATTAAATTGTGGAATATTTAATGTTCTAGAAACAGTAGATATATCAACCCCAACAAAAAGAATTAATACTATTGGTCCTGTTCAAAAACTACTATCTGAAAATGAAATGGGTGAACTATTTAAGGTAATTTGTTTCGGTATAAACTTTGATCAACAAGATAAACTAATGGGATTTATAACTAAAGACAGATCAGAAAAATTACTTATTTAGTTTATTAACAAATACTGACAGTCTAGTATTTCTAACAAGGTTTTTTATATCATCTATTTCCTTATTAGATTTTATAATTTTATGCATGTCAATATTAAGAACATTTTGTAGCCTTAACCAAATCTCATTAGTATTCTTAACACCCAAAAAATTAGCAGCTTCTAACAAATCATGAAAACGCTTAGGTCGACGAAAAGCATCACACTTTTCTAACAAAATATAATTATCTATTAAAGAATTCACACTTATACAGTCCATAATATTAGAAAGCAAATTTGCATAATTCCGACATTCAGATTCTACACGCAAATTAACACTTAACATATCTCTACTGCAAGTATCTATACATAATAATGCATACCTAACATATAGGTTAAATTTATTAGGAAGATTTGTCAAAAAACTTATAACCCTATCAGACAAAACTAATTCTGGCATAAGAATAGATAAAGCTCCTGTTTTTTCTAAGAAATCAAACATATTGATTGGTCTATTTGTCATAAGTCCTAAAGATATTTCTTTCCATACTCTTTCTTTGCTTAAATGTCTCAGTTCATCAGTATGAGCAATTGCATAACATATATTAAAAGTTTCTTTAGCAATAGTAAATCTACTAAATTTAGCAGAAAAACGTGCTAATCTAATTAATCTTAAAGGATCTTCTCTAAATGAATCACTAATATGACGCAAAACACCCATCTTAAGATCCTTCAAACCATTAAAAGGATCTATAATTTTTCCATCATTACTACATGCAATAGCATTTATAGTTAAATCTCGTCGAGATAAATCTTCTAATAACGTAACATCCTTCTCGGAATAGCATTCAAAACCTTTATGGCCCACATCTATTTTACGTTCCCTTCTAGCTAAAGCAAACTCTTCTTTAGAAACAGGATGTAAAAACACTGGAAAATCTTTACCAACTTTTTTAAATCCTCTTGCTTGCATTTCTAAAGAATCAGAACCAACAACCACCCAATCTATATCACCTGCAGCAATAGATAATAATTTATCTCTTACTGCCCCTCCAACCATATAAAATTCTAGACCTTTTGTATATTTATCTTCTGTTATCATAAATATTTACTTAAAATTAAATATTTTGTTAAAAAATTATATATTAAAATATATAAACTATAATACATAGATTGTATATTATGGAATAGATAATGGCAGAATTACAATATAACAATGAAATCACTAGAAATATTCGTTCAGAACTACTAACAAAAAGAACAAAAATACCTATGAGTAGAGTATATGAAGACAGCGCACATATACAAAAAAAACTATTAAATTACCTAGAAAAAATAACAAATAATTTCAAACACCCAACCAATAATAAAATAAATATTGCTGGCTTCTGGCCCATAGACAAAGAACCTAATCTGATAGATTTATTAAATAAACTATCTACAAAAGAAAATATAATAGTTTGCTTACCATCCATATATAAAAAGAACCACCCACTTCATTTTAAACAATGGACCCCTAATCATAATATGATAAAAGGAATATATAATATCTTAGAACCAAATTCGCAAGATAATTTGCTACCTAATATATTATTAGTACCTACCCTCGGGTTTACAATATACGGAGATAGAATTGGATATGGAAAAGGATATTACGATAGGACACTATCCAATTTTATAGAAATAAAACATAAATTTTTAACTATAGGAATATCTTGGACTTGTGGTCTAATAACAAATAATCAATATAAAGCTGCTTCACACGATATAAAATTAGACGGAATATTAACTGAAGATAAGTGGATAAAAGAACCCTTAAAAGAAATAAATAAGATTATTTTATAAATAAATTAATCAAATAAATTCTAGTCAATTAACTCTACTTAGAGTCACATGTTAATACTAAAACTTATAACATAATGAATAATAAATTGATTATTAACGTCGAGGATATCCTTCTTTTTTAATTCTTTCCCATATAGCAATTTTTGTTTCTTCATCAAAACAAACCCAATGAGATACTTCATAGGAAGTACGACCACAACCTCGACAAATATCATCGAACAAAGTAGAACAAACAGCAATACACGGTGAATCTGATAGTTGGGTAATGTTACTAGATGAAATTGTATAGAAATTATTCTTTTTGTACATATAATCTCTATTGTTCTAAATATTCTTAAATAAAAGAGTTTTATCAAGCCTTTCCCAGGTAAATTCTGGCTCGGAACGACCAAAGTGACCATAAGATGCTGTTTTATAATATATTGGTCTCTGTAAATCCAACATATTTATAATACTTTTTGGACGCAAATCAAAATTCTCATATATAAAATTAGACAATTTACTATCTGGAGCAATAACCGTATTACCTGTATATACAGTTATATTTATCGGCTTAGCAACCCCAATTGCATAACTAATTTGCACTTGACACTTACGAGCAATACCTGCAGCAACTATATTCTTAGCCAAATATCTAGCCATATAAGAGGCTGACCTATCAACTTTAGATGGATCCTTGCCAGAAAATGCTCCACCACCGTGAGGACATGATCCACCATAGGTATCCACAATAATCTTTCTACCAGTGATACCACAATCACCTTGCGGACCACCGATAACAAATCTACCAGTAGGGTTAATTAAAAATTTTGTTCTAGTGCTAATTAAATTACTAGGGAATACAGGCTTAATAATTTCTTCTACTACAGCCTCTCTTAACATAGCTATTTTAATATCAGGAGCATGCTGTGTAGAAAAAACAATAGTATCAACTTCATTTGGTTGTCCATTAACATAACGGAATGTCACTTGTGACTTAGCATCAGGTCTTAGCCAAGGTAAACGACCATCTCGTCTTAACTCTCCCTGCCTTTGAACCAATCTATGTGCATACCATATAGGAGCAGGCATAAAATCCAAGGTGTCATCACAAGCATAACCAAACATCAATCCTTGATCACCAGCACCTTGATTTAACTCATCTTTTCCAGACGCAGCTAAACCAATAGCAATATCTGGAGATTGCTTATTATAAGACAATAAAACAGCACAATTTCTATAATCCATGCCGTATTCTGCATTATCGTAACCTATGTTTTTAATAGTATTACGTGCAATATTTATATAATCAATATTAGCATTTGTAGAAATCTCACCTGCCAAAACCAACATATTATTACTACATAAAGTTTCTGCTGCAACACGAGCACCAGAATCCTTTAATAAAATAGCATCCAATATAGCATCTGAAACTTGATCAGCAACCTTATCAGGATGACCTTCAGACACAGATTCAGAAGTAAACAAAAAATCATTATTACTCACAAAGAATTCCTTCAAACCTTCTATTTTTTTATTAAAATGAACTTAAATAACAGGATAGAACTAACTATATCAATAACAGTATATTATACTAATCATAGATATAATTTTAATCTAATCGCATTATTTTAATCAATTATTGTTATTTTTAATCATCAACAAAAGAGATTTTTTTAAAAAGAACTATGTTAATCATATTATGTAAGATACTAGCAATATTACCATTAAATATTTTACAAAACATAGGAAGGATTATAGGAAAAACTGTTTATTTATGCTCAAAGAAATATCGCGATAATATACAATCAAACATGATTAAAGCAGGGTTTAATAATCAAGAGCTATTTAGAAAAACAGCAGAAGAATCTGGAGCGATGATTCTAGAAACACCCAAAATATGGTTCAAAAATAAATATTGCCTATCGAAAACATATACATCCCAGATTAACGTAATAAAACAAGCTTTATCTGAGCAAAAAGGAACAATATTTATAACTCCACATATAGGTTGTTTTGAAATAATTGCTAGACACCTAGCCTGTTATTACCCTATAACGATAATGTTCAAACCTCCTAAAAAGAAGTATCTGGAATCATTAATTACAAATAATCGCAATATTTATAATATAAAAGCTGTGCCTGCAAATATATCTGGAGTGAGGCAATTAAATAAAGCATTACGTAGAAAAGAATTCATTGGAATATTACCAGATCAAGTTCCTAATCAAGGAAAAGGAACAATAGTAAAATTCTTTGGACATGAAGCTCATGCAATGACTCTGCCTGCTAAACTAGCATTACAAAATGACTCAATTTTAATATTAGCTTTTGCAGAAAGGCTAAGTAAAGGTAGAGGATGGCAAATATACTATGAAAGAATAATAAAACCCGACACAAATGATGTTGACATACTAACTAATCATATTAACACTATAATAGAAAAAACTATATGTAAAATACCCACGCAATATCTTTGGAGCTATGACAGATATAAGAAACCTTCAGGATCTATAAATAATTAAAATACACCTATTTAATAATTACTATTTTTTTAAAAAATTATTCCCTGAATAAAATACTATCATATCTTACAAAGAAAATATTTTCTATCCTAATAAATCAATATAAAATGCTATACTAACTATTAGTATAATAGAACTATAGATATAGGTACCTATTACTTTCACTACTTAAATCTATATAAGACTTACAAGCTTAAAATAATATTCTAATTGGAAAAATTATGTCTTTAAATTTTACTAAAATGCATGGTGTAGGTAACGATTTTATAGTAATAAATTGCATAAACCAGAATTTTATTCTCACTGCTGAAATAGCTAAAGCCTTAGCAAATCGTAATTTTGGAATAGGTGCAGATCAAATATTATTAGTAGAGAATTCTATAAATCCTGAGGCAGATTTTAGATATAGAATTTTTAATTCTACGGGAGAAGAAGTAGAGAATTGTGGAAATGGTGCACGTTGTTTTGTTAAATTTGTTCATAAATATAATTTATCTAACAAAAATCCTATAAAAGCAGAAATTACATCTGGTATTATTACTCTTAACGAAAATAACGACGGATCAGTAACAGTAGATATGGGTAAACCTTCTTTTGATCCAGAAAGCCTACCATTTAACACAGAATCATTAGAATTTAGAAAACAATCATTAGAAACGTTATGGCAATTAAAAACAGAAAAAAACAAAACGTTATTACTGTCAGTTTTATCTATATCAAATCCACATGCAATAATTGTAATTGATGATATTAATACAAATGAAGTATCTCTTATAGGGCCAGAGATAGAATCTCATCCTAGATTTATAAAAAAAGTTAATGTTAGTTTTATGCAAATCAAAGATCAACATAGCATTCTTCTTCGTGTTTATGAAAGAGGTGCTGGAGAAACATTAGCTTGTGGAACAGGCGCCTGTGCATCAGTTGTTTCTGGAATAAGAAGAGGGTTATTACAATCTCCTGTTCTAGTGCATACAAAAGGAGGTGTTCTATCAATAGATTGGGATGGTAAATCTATTAAAATGACCGGCCCAGCCAGTTTTGTATTTGACGGACAAATATCCATAAACAATCTTATGCAAACAATAAACAAGAATACTAGCTTATTAAAAATATAATTAATTATATTTTTAATAACAATCACAAATACTTAAATAACAATGACCTATGAACATAATACAACAAAACAACTAATAGAAAAATGGTTACTATATATAAGTGCCAATTTAAGATATTCTAAACATACTGTTAATAATTATAAGAGAGATCTTATACAACTTCATAATTTCCTAGAATTAGAAAATGTTAATTTACAAGATCTTACAACTGATATTGTTAGAAATTTTATTGTAAAAAAACATGCATCAGGACTAGGACCTCGTGGATTGGCCAGAATGATATCATCGTGGCGTAGTTTTTATAAATGGCTTAAATTAGAACTAGGTATTCATTTAAACCCATTAGATGATATTAAAGCACCAAAACCACCCAAGAATCTTCCAAAATCTATTTCAGTAGATCAAATGAAAGCATTGCTCGACGAAAACATAAAAAAAATATCTAGCAATGACACCGACCCTATTATTGTAAGAGATCAGGCTATATTTGAATTATTTTATTCTAGTGGATTACGACTGGCAGAATTAATATCTATAGACATGATATTTATCAAAAACAAATCTTATGAATCTAAGAGTTGGTTAAATATAGAAACATCAGAAATAATAATACATGGGAAAGGAAACAAACAAAGAATTCTACCCGTAAGTAATATAGCTATGTTTGCTTTAAATCAATGGATAAAAACAAGACAAAAATTTATCTCAAATAAAACTACTGAACAAGATAAATATGCATTATTCATAGGCATAAAAGGTAAAAGAATATCCCCAAGAGTAATACAAACTCAACTAAGAAAAACTTCTTTACATCTCAATTTACCAGAAAATATATCACCTCACACTATAAGACATAGTTTTGCTAGTCATCTATTACAATCGTCACAAGATTTAAGAGCAGTTCAAGAATTACTCGGCCACAAAACAATATCAACAACGCAAATATATACAAAACTAGATTTTCAACATTTATCACTTATATATGATAAAACTCATCCAAGAGCTTATAGAAAAAATAAATCATAAAAACATAAAATGATAATAATGTTGACGCTTTATTTTGTATGAAATATCCTTATAAACTTGCTAATAAGATTAATTGATTATTTATCTTATTATATTTATAGCACTAAAAATTATTTATTAAATAAGACTTTTTTGATGCTTATATAAAGAGAAACTATTTATGGAATCAGTGAAAGAATTAAAAAACATGATACCTGTAACTATTATTACAGGATTTCTTGGCTCAGGTAAAACCACCTTACTAAATAAAATTCTAAAAGAACAACATGGTAATAAATTAGCTGTTATAGAAAATGAATTTGGATCAGAAAATATAGATACTGAAATCCTAGTTCATGATACTAATGAAGAAATTGTAGAGTTATCTAATGGTTGTGTTTGTTGCACAATACGTGGAGATTTAATAAAAACACTATCAGATCTATATGAAAAATTATCAAAAAAACAATTAGACTTTGAGCGAATAATAATTGAAACTACGGGACTTGCTGACCCAGGACCATTATGTCAAACATTTTTTATAAATGATTATATTGCAAATCATTATAAACTAGATTCACTAATCACCTTAGTTGATGCAAAACACGCTCCAGAAACACTCAACAATCAAATAGAAGCACAAAAACAAGTTGGTTTCGCAGATATTATTTTAATATCTAAATCTGATTTAGTACCTCCTGAGAATCTAAATAATTTAAAACAAAGATTAATTAAAATAAACCCTAAAGCACCTATAAAGATATTAAATATAGATGTTTTAGATATAAACTATCTTCTTAACATAAGTGGTTTTAATCTAGATTCTGTATTGGATATAGATCCAAGCTTCTTACAATCAGAAGATCATACATGTACAGAAGAGTGCCATCACCATCATCATGATGGTATATCATCTTTTGTATTTCAATCATATAAACCATTCGATCCAGAAAAATTAGAAAACTTTCTATCACAAATCGTTCAAAAATATGGAACTGATATGTTACGATACAAAGGCATTTTATACATGAAAGGAATAGAAAATAAAATTTTATTCCAAGGTGTGCATATGATAATGGGAGCAGAACCAGCAGAAGTTTGGGCAAAAACAGAAAAACCCAATAATAAAATAGTATTTATTGGACAGAATCTACCAAAAGACATGTTCATACAAGGATTGGAACTATGTCTTATAAAATAAGACTTACTAAATTATAATTTCCATATTAATAATATCCATAATACAGGTTACTATCGGAGTAGTTGTATGACAGCAAATAAAGTAACAAGCATAGAAGACAAGTGCTCTGTACCCATGCATAACTTCAATGAACAAGATATATTAGCCATGTCTGAAGAAGATTATATGAATGATATACAGCTTGCTTTTTTTAAAAAAAAATTACAACAATTGGAACAAGAAATTCTCTTAAAAGCAGAAGCTACTACAGAATATCTCAAAGAAACACAATTTGTACCAGACCCAGCTGATCGTGCAACAATAGAAGAAGAACATGCCTTAGAACTAAAAAGTAGAGATAGAGAAAGAAAACTTTTAAAAAAGATACAGAAATCTATTGCTCGTATTGAGAGTAAAGACTACGGTTGGTGTGAGGAAACTGGAGAACCTATAGGTATACCAAGATTACTTGCCAGACCAACTGCAACTTTATCTCTAGAGGCTCAAGAAAGAAGAGAAATGCGCCAAAAATTATATGGTAAACAATAAAAATTCTCAGAAGTTTAATATATGCTAATTCTTAACTTATATACAAAAACTGTTAATTATTTTTTATATATAAATTTTCTAAATCAATTATGATTACAATAAAAGAACAAAACAGAAACAGGATAAGTTAATGGAAAATTTTCATGCAACCACTATAGTATGTGTAAGAAGAGGAAATGAAGTATCTATCGGCGGTGACGGTCAAGTAACTATGGGTAATATAGTAATAAAAAGCACAGCAAAAAAAATAAGAAAAATATATAAAGATAGAGTTCTATCGGGATTTGCTGGAGCAACTGCTGATGCATTTACTCTACAAGAACTCTTTGAAAAAAAATTAGAAAAATATTCAGGCAACTTAACTCGCTCCGCAGTAGAAATGACAAAAGAATGGAGAACAGATAAATTCTTAAGAAAACTAGAGGCCATGTTAATAGTAGCAGATAATTTCAATACTCTAATTCTGACAGGAAACGGTGACGTGTTGGAACCAGAACATGGATTGGCTACAGTAGGATCAGGAGGTCCTTATGCACATGCTTCAGCCTTGGCTTTACTACAAAACACCACCCTATCACCTCTTGAAATAGTCAAAAAATCATTAGAAATAGCAAGTGATATTTGTATTTATACAAATCAAAACCATACTATTGAAACTTTATAAATAAAGTATATTTTATTAAGAATTCTAGAATTCCCAAAAAAGGAAATTGTTTTATGCCATCAAGTACTAGCATGACTCCTAAAGAAATAGTTCATCAATTAGATAAGCATATTATTGGACAAAATCGTGCAAAAAAAGCAGTTGCTATAGCCCTACGAAATCGTTGGCGCCGCCAACAAGTACCAGAAGAATTACGCCAAGAAATACACCCCAAGAATATTCTAATGATTGGACCTACAGGTGTTGGGAAAACAGAAATAGCGCGCAGATTAGCAAAGTTAGTTGATGCTCCATTTATAAAAATAGAGGCAACAAAATTTACTGAAGTTGGCTATGTGGGTAGAGATGTTGATACTATTATTAGAGATTTAATAGAACAAGCTGTTAAGGAAGCTAGAGAAAAAGAAAAGAAATTAATTAGGTCACTGGCTGAAGAAGCAGCAGAAGAAAGAATTTTAGATATACTTATCCCTCCTTCCTCTAGTAATGATAATGATCAAATAACAACAGATAATACAGCTCGACAAAAGTTCAGAAAACGATTGCGAGAAGGGAAAATAGATGACTTAGAAATAGAAATATCTATCCCTGTAATATCAACTCATTTAGATGTTATGACTATACCAGGAATGGAAGAAATGGCAGATCAGATTAAAACAATGTTTTCTGGTATGACCCAAGATAAGAAGAAAAATAAAAAAATGCAAATTAAAAATGCATTTAAAATTCTAGTAGAAGAAGAAGAAAACAGAAGAATTAATGATGACGATATTAAATCTAAAGCAATTAAAAATGTAGAACAAAATGGAATAGTATTCCTAGACGAAATAGATAAAATCGCTACTCGTTATGGTTCTGATAATGCAGAAGTATCTCGTCACGGAGTACAACGAGACCTACTTCCTCTAGTAGAAGGCACATCTGTTAATACTCGTTATGGAGTTATAAAAACAGACCATGTGCTTTTCATTGCATCTGGAGCATTTCATTTATCAAAACCTTCTGATCTTATACCAGAATTACAAGGAAGATTTCCTATCAGAGTGGAATTAGACTCACTATCCATTAATGATTTCATACATATACTAAGAGATACTGATTCTTCATTAACAAAACAATATACATCTCTTCTAAATACAGAAAACATAAACATTCAATTCTCTGAAGATGGTATAGCTAAAATAGCTAACTTAGCTTTTTATGTAAATGAAACCAATGAGAATATTGGTGCAAGAAGATTATATACTGTTATGGAAAAACTACTAGAAAACCTTTCTTTTGAAGCTTCTGATATGGATGGGAAAGATATTATTATAAATGAGAAATATGTAGAAGAAGAATTAGGACAAATTACTTCCAATCAAGATCTTGCAAAATACATATTATAAAGAAGTAGCTAGTCCCTATTACAATAGGGATTAGCTACTTCTTTATATTTCTGATCAAATACTCTAATTTTAATTCATATAATGAATCTCACCATAGGATGTCTTCCTAGTGATTCATATATATAATTAAAATGATCGCGTGATAATACATAAATACTTACTGTCAAACTAATATATCGATTGGATTTACTAAAACTTGTTTCTATTTCTTTCTCAAAAACCAATCCTAATTCTGTAAGCAAATTAATTATTTCTTTATTAAAATTATCATTATTAACTCCTATTATTTTAATAGGAAAGGTGCCAGGATAATGACTAATCTCTTGTGTGGCATCATGATTCATAATTTTCTTAATATAAAATTATAGTGCTAACTTTGTGTTTACCCAACGCTTTATAAAATCTATAGATCTTCCTATCAACCCTGCTCTTTTAATATTTTGCAATGAAACAAGAGAGGTTGTTTTTAAAACTTTATCGTCAATAACAAATTGTAAAACACCCACTAATTGACCTTTCTGTACTGGAGCAATCAACGGCTCTATACGTTCCACAATAAATCTAACATCATTTAACCGGCCACGAGGAATAGCAAGCCATAATTTATCTGTTGAACCAAGTCTTACCTTATCTACAGTACCTTCCCAAACCCTAGCTTTTATTTGCTGCTCTTCCTCTTTGTCACATACAGAAATAGTATCAAAATTTTGAAATCCCCAATTCAATAACTTTAGACTTTCTTCTGTCCGAACAGATTCACTATCAACCCCCAATAAGACCACAAGCATTCTCCTATCTCCACGCAATGCTGTCGCCACGAGACAATAACCAGCAGAATCTGTATATCCTGTCTTCAAACCATCTACAGATACATCTGACCACAATAATCTATTTCTATTAGTTTGTGAAATATTATTATATGTAAATTCTTTCTGTTTATAATAGTGCAAAAAACGACTATGATCCTTAATCATTCTTGTTGATAGTATGGCTAAATCTCTAGCAGTAGTTATATGATCCTTTTGAGGTAATCCTGTAGAATTTACAAAATGAGTATTATTCATACCAAGATATTTAGCCTCTTGATTCATTAGAGCAACAAAAGAATCTTCATCACCACTAACAGATTCAGCTAAAGCTATAGAAGCATCATTTCCAGATTGGACAATAACACCTTGTAATAATTCATGAATAGAAATTTTTTTTCTAGGTTCAATAAACATTCTAGAACCACCTGTCTTCCATGCTTTATCTGAAACTGTTATAGTCTGATCTATATCCAATCTTTTATCATTTAATGCATTAAATGCTAAATATGATGTCATGATTTTTGTCAAAGAAGCAGGCTCAAGTTTTATATCTGGATTATATGAAGATAACACTTGTTCACTATTTACATCTACAACTATCCATGATTTAGCGGCTATTTTAGGGTTTGGAAATCTAGAAACTTCACTTACAGGTATAGATAATCTATTTGCATCCCCAGATATTGACAGAACATATGTTTCTTCGAAAGGCTTACTATAAGCATAAAAAGAGAGATTGAGAAACACGAAATAAAAAATAAAAAATATCAATTTCAATAATAAATTCATCAGACAATTACTTATAAAAAAATATATTTGAGTTTATTAAAGCTAAACTACTTATCAGACAATAATTCTACAAAAACCCTAATAGTTGTTAATTCTATTATATTTTAATACTAAATTATACTAGACTTTAAACAATTAGAAACCATTTGCCGCAATGATAATAATTTGCCATGAAAAAAATGTGAACATGAAGGAATCATAATAATAGGTATTGCTCTTGGTCTAGCCCAATCTAACATTTCACTAAATGCTACCACCTCATCTACTTCACCATGAATAATTACTGTATTACTAGGAATAACTAAATCACTAAATTGAAAACGCTGAACAGCTGAACCAATAAGAATTAAATTTCTAATCCTTATTCCCAAATTATCTTTTAAAATCCTAGAAGATAATTCTGCAGCAACAGCTGAACCAAATGAAAAACCTGATATAAAAAGTGGTAAGTCTAATAAGTAAGGATAAAGCTCAATTACATGTTTTATTAACCTAACCATGTCTTCAGTTTCACCAATACCATTATCAAAAACCCCAGAAGATTCACCAACACCTCTAAAATTAGGTCTAATTGATATTAAGCCTTGCCTCACACACTCTCTTGAAATTGTAGTTACAACCTTGTTGTCGCGACTTCCTCCATACAAAGGATGAGGATGTAATACTAAAGACCATCCATATATGTTACTAGGCCAATCAATAACATAGTCTATTGCCTCAGACCCATCTATTAAATTTTTTATTTCACTATTAGACATAAATTAAAATCTCAAATCGTTGTAATTTTCATCAACAATCTAAATATATTGCATAATTGATGGAAGTAGTATCCAGGTATATGAGAAAATAAACCAGAATAAAACTCAAGATATACTTATTAATCAATATACTATTTAAGTTCGTAAACAAGTATAATTAATTATATATTTATTAAATTATATATTCTACAAATTGAGACTACTAGAAAACCTTTATAAAAAAATATAATTACTTGGAATTTTATTAAAATGCCTTCTATATCTTTTGAAAAAAATAAATTATTATTAAAAAAGATAGAAAAAGAACTATATATGTTCAATAAAATATTATGGACTAACGATACATCATCTACTAATTTAGACTTATTAAACATGATAAAAAATAAAAATGTAGAATTACCATGTTTAATAGGAACAAATCATCAATATGCAGGTAAAGGAAGACAAGGTAAAAGTTGGCTTAGCAATAATGATCTAATGTTTTCTTGTGGCTTTAAAATTAGAATTCCTAGTTTCAACTTGTCTTCTATAGCAATAGTAGCTGGAATCAGTGCCTGTGAATCTCTAAAAAAAATAGCAGGTAATAAAGGCTTAGAGTTAAATCTTAAATGGCCTAATGATATTCAATGGAAAGAAAAGAAACTATCTGGCATATTAGTAGAAACTATTAAAGACAAAAAAGAAAATAATATTCATAATATAGTTCTAGGAATAGGTGTAAATCTAAACGATGCATTATATAAATCACAGATTCTTCATAGAAGTGTGGCTGATTGGTCAGAAATCACTAATAATATAAAACCTGAGCAAATTGTTAAAATTATAACTACTATATGTATATCCTGGTATAAAGATATGTATCTTCTACAAAATTACGGACTAAAAATCTTTTATGATCGTTTCAATAGAATTGATTTCCTATTTGGGAAAAGAATTAACGTTGAGGAAAATGGAATAAAAACTCAAAATGGAATAGCAGAAGGAATAAATGAACTAGGACATCTAACAATAAAAACAATGTCTGGAAAAGAATCTGTATATTTTGGTAATGTTTCTATCAATTGTAAAAATGATCATTTTAATTGATTCTGGTAATAGTAGAATAAAAATTGGCTGGTTGGATTATAAAATGAATGTAGCACGCCGTGAATCTCATGCTGCTATTTTTGATAATCTGAATATAAAATCACTAAGTCAATGGATATCAACACTACCTAAAACTCCTATATATGCAATAGGCTCAAACGTTGCTGGTAAACAAAGAGAAGCTATTATTACCAACGAACTACACAAGGTTGGTTGTGATGTTAATTGGATTTCTTCTACAAAAGAAATGTTTGGCCTCACTAACAACTATCAATCTCCCTATATGTTAGGTACAGATAGATGGGCATCTATGATAGGTATTCTTTCTAGACAAACCATTGATCATCCTCCTTTTATCGTAGCTAGTTTTGGAACAGCAACTACGATAGATACAGTTAGTCCTGACAATATATTCATGAATGGAATAATATTACCAGGAACTTTTATGATGAGACAAGCTTTAACAAACGGCACTGCTAATTTACCTATGACCAATGGAAATTCAACAAGATTTTCTACTGACACCATAAAAGCAATAAATTCAGGAGTAGCTGCAGCACAATCTGGGGCTCTTATGAAACAATATACAGAAGCTTTCCATATTTACAAACAAATTCCTAATATATATGTCACAGGAGGAGTATGGCCAGAATTAGAAACAGAAATACGTAATTTACTAGGCAAAACAAATTTAGATAATAGAAAAAAGATAGAAATATCTTATATAGATAGACCAGTTCTTGATGGTCTTGCACGCATAGCAGAACTTTATTATAGAAATAATTAATTTTATAATTCTAAGATTTATTATTCATAAAATTTTATATGTATTTAAAGATTATCAAATTAAGAAACAACTGAACCTTAAAAATTGTAAATAATATAATACTATAATTAACTAATTATTAACCCTACATATTATCCATATAGCAATACAATTTACGCAGTTCCAATTACAACACACATTTCATCTATATTATTACAAATGAAATGTTATGCTGTAATATCCCTATCCTAAGTGTAGATTGATTCTAATCGTCAGTATTCCTTAACTTAATATGCAACTCATCTAATTGTTCAACATTTACTGTTGATGGTGCTTGAGTTAGTAAACATTGTGCCCTTTGAGTTTTTGGAAAAGCTATTACATCACGAATAGATTCAGCTCCTGTCATTATTGCTACCAATCTATCCAATCCAAAAGCTATTCCACCATGAGGAGGAGCTCCATATTGTAAAGCATCTAACAAGAATCCAAATCTATCTTTGACTTCGTCATTATTTAATTTTAATGCTTTAA
The DNA here is from genome assembly GCF_000340795.1 of Candidatus Kinetoplastibacterium desouzaii TCC079E. Classification (NCBI taxonomy): domain Bacteria; kingdom Pseudomonadati; phylum Pseudomonadota; class Betaproteobacteria; genus Candidatus Kinetoplastidibacterium; species Candidatus Kinetoplastidibacterium desouzai. The sequence goes on from NC_020294.1 coordinate 775,535, forward strand.
AAACTTGTTTCTGAATATTCTCTCTATGAATTCGAATAGAACCACCACCTATTTCCCAGCCATTCAAAACCATATCATATGCTTTTGATATAACTTTATCATATCTTTTTTCTTCTAAAAAGATATCATGTCCATCTTTTGGGCTAGTAAAAGGATGATGAATAGCAACATAACGATCTTCCTTTTCATCATATTCGAACATAGGAAAATCTATAACCCAAAGAGGTTTCCATGAATCAATAAATAAACTATTCTGCCTACCAAAATCACTAGTTCCTATTTTTAATCTCAATGCTCCCATAGAATCATTTACAATTTTCTTTTTATCAGCACCAAAAAAAATAATATCACCATTTTGTGCTGATGTTCTTTCTATTAAAAGACTTAAAGCCTTATCATTAATATTTTTTACTATAGGTGATTGAATTCCATCACGTCCTTTATCAAGATCTAATATTTTAATATAAGCAAGACCCTTTGCACCGTATACACTTACAAATTTAGTATAACTATCTATATCACTCCTAGACATAGAAGCACCAGACGGTACTCTCAAAGCAACTACTTTACTACTAGAATCAGAAGCCGCTGAAGAAAAAATCTTAAAATCGACATCTTTAACAATATCTGTAACATCTATTAATGATAAATTTACACGAAGATCTGGTTTGTCGGAACCATATATTTCTAATGCCTCTTTCCATGTAATGGTAGGAAAAGGATCAGGCAATTCAATATTTTTAATGGATCTAAAAATATCTCTAATCATTCTTTCAAAAATATTACGGATCTCTTCCTCTCCTAAGAAAGATAATTCACAATCAATTTGAGTAAATTCTGGTTGCCTATCAGAACGTAAATCCTCATCACGAAAACATTTCGTGATTTGATAATATCTATCAAAACCTGAAACCATCAACATCTGCTTAAATAATTGAGGTGACTGAGGTAACGCAAAGAAATGTCCATCATGCACACGAGAAGGAACTAAATAATCTCGCGCTCCTTCAGGAGTACTTTTAGTAAGCATTGGTGTTTCTATTTCTATAAAACCTAAAGCATCCAAAAAATTTCTAGCTTCTTTTGTAACAAGATGCCTTATTTTAAGATTATTCTGCATTTGTGATCTACGCAGATCCAAAACTCTATGAGTTAAACGAGTTGTTTCCGATAAATTTATATCATCCAAATGAAATGGTATAGACTTTGCAGAATTAAAAATATCCAGATTATTACAAACTACTTCTATATCTCCAGTCATTAAATCAGTATTTTTTGTTCCACTTGGACGTAATCTAACAACTCCTTTCACAAAAATACAATATTCATTACGTAAAGTTCCAGCTAACTGGAAACAATCATCTTTAGGATCAAAAACAACTTGCACTAATCCAGTATGATCTCGCAAATCTATAAATATTACACCTCCATGATCACGACGACGATGAACCCACCCACATAGAACAATAGTTTTATCTAAATATTCTTGAGAAACCTGACCAACATAGCAGGTACGCATTACAAAAACTCCATTTTAAACATTAGTTAAACTTATTAAATACTTATAAATTTGATTCATAAGGACTAACTACACCCATAGATACAATATATTTCAGAGCATTATCAACAGTAATATTCAAAACAATTATATCTTCCTCCTTTAGAATTAAAAAGAAACCAGATGTAGGATTAGGTGTTGTTGGAACATAAACACTTACATATGACCCAGATGTGCTAGATAAAACTAGATCACCAGGAACACCAGTTAAAAATGCTATAGTCCAACAAGATTTTCTAGGATATTCAATTAAAACAGCTTGTTTAAAAGATTGATTTTCTGGTGATAAAATTGTGTCACTTACCTGTTTAACAGAATTATATATAGAGCGAACTAATGGAATACGCCCTAATAAAGATTCCCAATAATTAAGGATAGTACGTCCAATTAAATTAGCAGCTAAAATACCAGTAATAAGAATTACAAAAAAAACTAAAAACAATCGAAATCCTGGTATATTAAATCCTAACAAAGACTTGGAAGATAAAAAATTAGGAACAAATGCTTCCAATATGTTAACTAATAGATTAAGTACCCATAAAGTTATAACTATTGGAATCCAAACCAAAAGACCAGTAATAAAATATTTTTTAAACATATTATAGTTCACTTATAATAAATACTAATCATCAGTAGTTTTAGTAGGAGTTTCTTTAGGAGTAGCAATTCCTTCATTAGCCTTAACTTCTTCTTTAATAGAACTTTTATTATTTTTTTCATTTTTAAAGTCTGTCACATACCAACCAGTACCTTTTAACTGAAAGTTAGGCGCTGTAACTTGTTTTAAATATGAATTCTTCCCACAATTAGGACAATTTTTAATAGGATCTTCATTCATTTTTTGTAACACCTCATTACTATGACCACACATTTCGCATCTATAAGCGTAAATTGGCACAACAATCTCCTAATAAAAAAACAACACTTCTAATATAGAAGTATTTACAATAGAAATACAAAGACCATATAAACGTATTTATGTCATATAGAACATATTTAAAATATAGTTATATAGTAACCAGAATTATAGATAAATCCTATGAATTGAATGAATATCAATCGCCAAATAAGCACCTAAATATAAAATTACCTTTATAAATTTTAAAATGTTGTTTTTTATAACATGAACACATTAAGTAATAACACTAAATAATCTAAAATATTTATATATATGAATATATTTTCATTAAAGCAATACCTATAATACAAATATTACTAATATTCTTCAGTATATCTATAAAAACAGATATATTTACTATGAAATAGTTTATTAAGAAACATAACCTAAATATACAAATGAAGTAGAAAGAATTATTATCAATATAATTAAATATTTTTTAAAAATAAATAGGGGAACCTAAGTGAATAACACAATAGAACCTGAATTTCATTTTTCAGATCGTGCGTTAAAACTAACTAGCTCTGCAATAAGGGAAATTCTAAAAGTTACAGAAAAAAAAGAAATAATTTCTTTTGCTGGAGGTCTACCTTCTCCAGATGGTTTCCCTGTAGAAATAATGCAAGAAGCTTTTAATAAAGTTCTTGCAGAAAATGGTCGAACTGCATTGCAGTATGGAACAACTGAAGGATATACACCTTTAAGACAGTGGATTGTAGAAGAAATGAATGAATCTGGAGCCAATATCAATATTGACCAAGTTCTTGTAGTTTCCGGATCACAACAAGCTATTGATCTATTAGGTAAAATTTTTATCAATGAAGGTGATAAAATTCTAGTAGAAAATCCTAGTTACTTAGGAGCATTACAATCATTTGGATTATATCAACCAAATTTCGTGCCTGTATCTACAGATGATGGAGGACTCATTCCTGAACATATTACAGAACAAATTGCATTTAATGCTCGCTTCCTATATGCATTACCAAATTTCCAAAATCCTACAGGAAGAACTCTAAGCCTAGAAAGAAGGAAAACACTCGTAAAAATTATGGGTGATTTAAATATTCCAATAATAGAAGATGATCCATACGGAGAATTACGATATACAGGTAATAAGCAACCCAGCTTACTATCTCTATCTAAAGAAAATAATAGCACAGTAATTAGATTAGGTACCTTCTCAAAAATACTAGCTCCTGGATTGCGTTTGGGATATGTAATAGCTCCCACTCCTATCATAAGGAAACTTGTACAAGCAAAACAAGCAACAGATTTACATACACCTATGCTGACACAAATGGCTGTTTATGAAGTCATAAAAAATGGATTTCTAAAAACACATTTGCCAAAAATCAGAGAAATTTACCGTACACAGGGACAATGTATGTTAAAAGCTATAAAAGATGAATTTCCCAAAGATGTCAAATGGACAAAACCAGAAGGTGGTATGTTCTTATGGATTACACTGCCCAAACATCTAGACAGTAGCTTACTATTAAACAAAGCAATTAAGCGTAATATAGCTTTCGTAACAGGGAAACCATTCTTTATAGCTCCAACTCCTGAAGAAAATTGTACAATGAGACTAAGTTTTGCTACTGTTCCTGAAGATAAAATCATAGAAGGAATATCATCATTAGGTCAGCTAATTAAAGAAAACTTATAATACTGAACATTAACACAGAATAATACTTATCATCAAAAGATTTAAATGACACTAACAATTATGCTTTATATTAACTCTAATACTAAGCATATAAGTTATGTCACTTAAATCTTCTTGAAAATAAATAATCTTCAATATTGATAAAGACATTTACTCATAAAATAATAGTGCTAAGTACAAATCAATTAAATAATTATATTAATAATATGATATATCTATATCTAACTTAACGAATTGGGTAGTTTTATCTAGAATTACAATAATTTAATTTCTTAACAAGCATTAAGACTCAATAAAAACAAATAAAAAACATAACAAATCAATTATTTGATTTACATAAAAATAAGATATAACACAAAAAAGTTAATAAATTACGTGTTTGTGCATCAGAGCCGTATAAGGTATTCTCAATCTAAACATTAGAGAAATCTTTCTAAGAAAAAAAACAATGTTCTTTGCCTGGAAAAGCACTTTCTCTAACTTCTGAAACATATTGTTCAACAGCTTTTGCAATATGATCCTCCATACAAATATATTGTTTTACAAACTTTGGTGAAAAATCTTTTTGCATACCTAAAATATCATTAATTACAAGTATTTGTCCATCACAAGAAGGAGATGCTCCTATACCTATCACCGGAATACTTAATTTACTTGAGATTCTTTCTCCAATAGATTCAGCAACACACTCTAGTACTATAGCAAAAGCACCAGCATCTTCTAATGATAAAGCATCATCTAAAATTTTTTTAAAAATATATTCTTCTGATTTAAGAGCCTTAAAACCACCAGCTGTATTAAATTGTTGAGGCATTAATCCAACATGACCCATAACTGGAATTCCTCTTTTAGTTAAGAAACTAACAGTTTTTGCCATTTCTGAGCCTCCTTCTAACTTAATAGCTTGAGCTCCAGTATTAGCTAAAACCTTGGCTGAATTCATAAATGCCTGAGACTCAGACTCTTGATAAGAACCAAAAGGCATATCAATTATAATACAAGCACTCTTTGATGATCTTACTACAGCAGATCCGTGAGCTATCATCATATCTAAAGTAACAGACAAAGTATCAGAAAATCCATATAAAGCCATCCCAAGAGAATCTCCAACCAATATAAAATCCACATACCTATCAACAATTCTTGCTACAGATGATGTATATGCAGTTAAAGCTGCAATCTTTTGTTTACCTTTAGAATTCTTAATAACAAATATATTTTTTCTTATGCTTGGCATAGACATATTTATAATATCCTTCTAATAAATTAAAAATATTTACAAAAAATAACAGCTTTATTCTTAAAATGGAATATCATCATCCATTTCTGACAAATCATCAAAAACTTTATTATCTGAATATGAAACACCCTGTTGTTGCTTGTTTTTATATGCACGTGGATTTTGTTTTTCCTCAGGTATAACATTTTCAATATTACTATCTCTTGAACCAAGCATTTGCATTTGATCAGCGATAATTTCTGTACTATACCTATCGGCACCAGTATCCTTATCTTGCCATTTCCTAGTTTTTAATCTTCCTTCTAAATAAATAGGTCTTCCTTTCTTTAAAAACTCACCTACTACTTCTGCTAAACGATTATAAAAAACAACACGGTGCCACTCTGTTTCCTCCTTACGCTCTCCAGTGTTCTTATCTTTCCATTGAGACGTTGTAGCGACCGAAATATTACAAATAGCAGATCCTTCTGGTGTATAGCGAACTTCAGGATCTCTTCCCAAATGACCAATTATAATAACCTTATTAACCGAAGCCATAAAATACCACCTAATAATTATTTGTTTATCAAATTGAATTGTATATCAGTATACAAATACTTTAAACTCATTAGTTATTTAGAAAATATTTTTTTATGATTAAACAAAAAATAGTGTAAATATGAGTAATATAAGCATAAAAGGAATTAGAACACATAATATAAAAAATATATCTATAGATATACCTAGAAATAAAATAGTATTAGTTACAGGGGTATCAGGTTCTGGAAAATCTTCCCTGGTCTATGACACTATATATGCAGAAAGCCAAAGAAGATATTTAGAAAATTTATCTACCTATGCAAAACAATTTACAAACCTTTTAAAGGTCCCAGATATAGACTATATAGATGGTCTTTCTCCTGCCATAGCTATAAAACAGAAAATAAATTCTTCTAGTAACAAATCAACCATAGGTACGGTGTCAGAAATAAGTAACTATCTAAGGTTATTATTTACAAAATTAGGTACCCCGTTATGCCCTAACCACAACACCCCCCTAAGACAGCATAATGTAAAACAAATAGTTGATTGGACTCTATCATTAGAGAAAGGAACTAAAATTTTCATCCTAGCTCCAATACAATGTAATAAATATAATATAGAAGAAATCATTACAAACCTACAAAAACAGGGTTACCTACGAGTACGTATAAATCAAGAAATTATTGAAATAAATGAGTTAGAACAAATCAAGAAAAACAACATATACCACAATATAGAATTAGTAGTAGATCGTTTATTAATTAAAAATGATCATAAACAACGTTTGATTTCTAGCTTTGAAACAGCTTTAAAATTAGGAAATGGAACAGTAATTATAGAAAACAATGAGCACAAAAAAGATTTTTTCTTTTCCAATAAATTAAAATGCCAATATTGTGATTATCAAATAAAAAAAATAGAACCAAGCCTATTCAGTTTTAATAACATGTCAGGAGCATGCAAGAAATGTAAAGGAAGTGGCAAGATATATGTCTTTGATAAAAATCTACTCATAAATCAAGATCAAACTATATCAACATTTATAAAAATAGTTAATAAAACAAACCTTAAAGAGATACAATCACTAATCTCTAAATATAATATAAATATAGATACCACATTTAAATCATTACCTGACAATATTAAAAATATATTTCTTTACGGAGAAGCTAGCTCTAGCAATGAAAAAATCTTATTTAAAGGAATTATTTCTTATTTAGAAAAAGAACTAGAAGACACTAAATCTCAAAAAGTAATAAGTATATTAAAAAAATATACAAACATAAAAGAATGTGACTCATGTAAAGGATCAAAAATATGCGAAGAAGCAAGACATATAAAAATTAGCTATAACAATAGTTTATTAAAAAAAGTAAACAATAATTTATCTATAAATGAAGTTGAATCTCTATCAATATCAGAATGTATTATCTTCTTAGACAACATCGTTTTTAAAAATGATACTGAAAAGCAAATAACAAAACCAATCATTTATACAATACTCAAAAAATTATCATTTCTAGAACAAGCCGGATTAGATTATCTACCTCTTAATATTAACATAAACAAAATCTCTAAAGGAGAAGCACAAAGAGCAATTCTTGTAGGTCAAATATGCTCTAATCTTACAGGCATAACTTATATAATAGATGAACCTTCTACAGGCTTACATAAAAAAGATATATTACATGTGATTAGCATATTAAAAAAACTAAAAAAACTAGGTAATAGCCTAATCATCATAGACCATGATGAGAGCATAATAATGAATGCTGATTGGATAATAGATATGGGTCCAGGGGCAGGTATAAATGGTGGCAATGTAATATCACAAGGAACAGTAGATACTATTATAAATGATGAGAATTCTATAACTGGTTCATTTTTAAAATCTCATTACAATAAGAAAACAAAAGAAACTATAAACTCACATACCAAATGGTTAATACTAGAAAATATTAGAATTAAAAATCTAAAATCTATAAACATAAAAATACCGATTGGATTAATTACTTGTATCACTGGAGTATCAGGCTCAGGAAAAACAACTTTAGTGAATGATGTTATAATTCCTGCTGTCTCAAACTACATTAGGAACAAAGAAATAAAATTTAACTTTTTAATTGATGGAGCAAATAATTTTAACAATGTAGTGTACATAGATCAGAATCCTATAGGCAGCACATCTCATAGCAATACAGCAACTTATTGTGAAGTATTTACTACAATTAGAGAATTATTTGCCCAGACAAGTCAATCTAGAATTCGTGGATATACACCTAGCAGATTTAGTTTTAATCTTAAAGGAGGTAGATGTGAAGAATGTCATGGTAATGGTCTAAAAAATATAGAAATGTATTTTTTACCTAACACACAATCAAAATGTAATTTATGTGATGGTAAACGTTATAACAATGAAACTCTTGAAATTCAATATCATGGTTTAGATATTAATGAAGTACTAAACTTAACCATAGAAGATGCTTTAATTATTTTTAAAAACATACCTGATATAAATAAAAAACTACAATCACTAATAAATGTTGGACTAAATTATATTACTTTAGGACAAAATATAAATACATTATCTGGTGGTGAAATACAAAGATTAAAAATAGCAGTAGAATTATCTAAAAATAATAATAATAATCATTCTCTATATGTTCTAGATGAACCAACTGCTGGTTTACATTTCCAAGATACTAAATCTTTGATGAACATTCTATATAAACTAGCTAAGATAGGTAATACTATAGTTATAGTTGAACACAATATGGAAGTTATAATAAACTCAAATTGGATAATAGACATTGGTCCTGATGGAGGACCATTAGGAGGTGAAGTAGTAGATCAAGGAACGCCAGAACAAATAGCCATATCAAGAAAAGGATATACAGGAGAATACTTATTTAATATGATAAATAATTAATTAAAAATTAATAAAATACTTTAAATTTTATGTAATAAATTATATTCATAAATAGCCTCACGATCAGTCATATTAGCGATATAATCAACTGCAAGTTGAATTTTATTATAAATCATATCAACTCCATCTTGTGATGAGTAATTAAGATTGTTTAATTTCCATTCAAATAAATTCTTAATTATAGATCTTCCTTCTAAGGCTGAAAATAATACTTCCTTATTTTGATATAAATTTTCGTATAAAAAACTTTTTATCTCATTTAAAGATATACGTATATCTTTAGAGAAAGATATCATTCTACTCATCTTCCTAACATCATCAACATTTTTAGGGTTCATTTGCTTAATAATGCGCCTAGAGTTAAAAATTATGTCATTTACTAATACACGTACAATTTCTCTTATAGTTTCAAGAATCAAAACTCTCTCATCAACACCTGAATATAATTTACTAATAGCATCAAAATTTTTACCAAAAAGATATAACTGCTTAACTTGAGATAATTTTATTAAACCAGAATATAATCCATCATCTATATCATGCGTACTATAAGCTATTTCATCAGCACAATCGACCAACTGGGCTTCTAGTGAAGGATTATTTGAATTTAAGAATCTAATCCCTACATCTCCTATTTTTCTTGCATTTTTCCTACTACAGTGTTTAATAATACCCTCACGGGTTTCAAAACATAAATTTAATCCATTAAATTCAGAATATCTTTTTTCTAACAAATCAACAATTCTTAATGCATATAAATTATGTTCAAAACCACCAAAATCAGGATTAAGTCTATTTATAATAATATTCATTTCATCCTGACCTGCATGGCCAAATGGAGAATGTCCTAGATCATGTGCTAAAGAAATAGCTTCTACCAAGTCCTCAGAAAGATTTAAATATCTCGATATGCTTCTTGCTATGTGAGCTACTTCCAAGCTATGGGTTAAACGCGTACGGAAACAACTTCTGGATTTACTATTTACAAAAACTTGAGTTTTAGACTCTAATTTTCTAAAAGATCTAGAGCAAATTATTCTATTAACATCTTTCTGAAAATTATTTAATTTATCATGATCTGTAAATAATTCGTTATATAAACGACCTTTAGTTTCTTTCGGATTACATGCATAAGGCGCTATATTAATTCTCATGTAATATTTACTTTGTTGTTTCTTGTATAGCAAGTTTTATCATATCTTCAGAAACATCCTGTACTAAAGACTCACCAATTTTAGTAATTAACACAAATCTAATCTTGCCATGTTGATTTTTTTTATCAACTAACATTAAATCAATCCATTTTTCCAAACTAAAATTGGGAGCTGTGATAGGACACCCTATAGACTTAACTAATGACTTAACTCTTTCTACAATACTTTCATCCAAATTAAATAATAAAGATGATAAGACAGACGCTTGTACTAATCCACAACCAACAGCTTCTCCATGTAACCAATTTCCATACCCAAGACCAGACTCTATAGCATGACCGAATGTATGACCTAAATTTAATATAGCTCTTAATCCAGATTCTTTTTCGTCTTTACCAACAACATAAGCCTTTAACTCACAAGAACGCTGAATAGCATAACTCAATGCATCTTTATCTAAGGATAGTAACTTGTTTATGTTGTTTTCACACCATACCCAGAAATCCTGATCTAATATTAATCCATATTTAATAACTTCAGATAATCCTGAAGATATTTGTTTAGCATCCAAAGTATTTAGAACATCAATATCAATTTCTACTGATTCAGGTTGATAGAATGACCCTATCATATTTTTACCTAAAGGATGATTAACAGCTGTTTTTCCTCCAACAGATGAATCTACTTGTGCTAACAAAGTAGTTGGAACTTGAATAAAACGTATTCCACGCATATACACAGAAGCAGCAAAACCAGTAATATCACCAATAACACCACCACCTAAAGCAACTAGTACAGCATGACGATCCATTTTATTTGATAATAGAACATCAAAAATTTTATTTAAATTAACCCAGTCTTTATAAATTTCACCATCTGGCAATTCTATTACAAAAACAGATAAACCAGTTTTTAACAAAGATTCCTTAACTCTTGATAAATATAGAGCACCAACCTTAGGATTGGTTACTATAGCTATAGAAGTAGCATCAGACGGAACAGCGCTATCTAGAAAATCTAAACGTCCTGGTTCAATATTTATAGAGTATGACCCACTAGGTACATTAACTGTAACAACATTCATCTTAATTTCTCATATTTTTTGTAAAATTAAACACAATTCTTTAGCTATATCAGCAGCATTATATGAACTAGTATCTATAACTATATCAGCAATTTCATGATAAATAGGATCTCTAATTTCAAGTAGTTCTTTAATCTTTACATACGGATCTTTAATGGCTAATAAAGGTCGGTTTTGATCTACAGAAACTCTTTTAAATAAAACATCAATATTAGCTTGTAAATATACAACAATCCCACCACTAGTCAAAAGATGTCTATTATCTTCTGCTAATACAGCACCTCCACCAGTTGCTAGGACTATATTTTTCTCTAAAGAAATTTTTTGTAATATATCAGTCTCCCTTTTTCTAAATCCATCTTCTCCTTCTATTTCAAAAATCACTGGGATATTAACACCACAAGCAATTTCAATTTCAGAATCTAAATCTACAAATTTTTTTCCTATATATTGAGCTAAACATCTACCAACTGTACTTTTCCCTGCTCCCATCATTCCAATTAAAAAAATTGATGTATTCTTGTTTGAATATTTTTTTGATATAACATTATTATTATCAATACTTTGATGAATTGCTTTAGATACTGTAGGCTTTGTGTAATTAGAACAAGATTTTTTAGACATATTCATATTTCAATTGCCACTTTTATAAATTATGAGTTAAAGTTTAGAACATTTTTCATTATTAAGATAAAACCAACTAATCCAACAATTAACTCTTATGAACGATAAAAAATCATTATTAGAATTAATGATTAGAATTTTAATAATACCTATACACTTACTTATAAGTCTTACAACATTCGTTTTCATTATACTATCTATTACATGGTCTAAGTTGCCTAATCTTGATGCAATGACAAACTATAAACCACCTATACCTCTAAGAATATATAGTGCAGATCATATTCTAATCGGAGAATTTGGAGAAGAACGACGTAAATTGCTAAAATTTCATGAAATACCTGATCAAATGAAAATGGCAATATTAGCAACTGAAGATGACCGTTTCTATCAACATAAAGGTATAGATTGGCAAGGAATATTAAGAGCGGGCATAGTTAATTTAAAAAACATGTCTAAGTCCCAGGGAGCAAGTACTATAACAATGCAAGTAGCTAGGAATTTCTATCTTTCAACAGAAAAAACATATTTGCGTAAGGTATATGAATTACTTTTAACGATTAAGATAGAATCAGAACTTACAAAAAATCAGATCTTAGAACTATATATGAATCAAATATATTTGGGTCACCATACTTATGGATTTGAAGCTGCTTCTTTAAAATATCTAAACAAATCATTATCAGAAATAAACATAGCTGAAGCAGCTCTATTAGCTGGAATACCTAAAGCTCCTTCTATATACAATCCAATTTCTAATTTTTCTCGTGCAAAAACGAGACAAAAATATATTTTAGATCGGATGTTATCTCTTGAATATATTTCAAAGAGTGAATATATTGACGCATTAAATAAAAAAATCATTATAAAAACGATAAATAAACAATCAGAAAATTATAATTCTCATGGAGAATATGTTGCAGAAATAGTTAGACAATTACTATTTAAAGTTTATAAAAATAAGCTCTATTCAAAAGGAATAAATGTATACACAACCATCAAAGCTAAGGACCAAGAAGCTGCCTATCAAGCTATAAGATCTGCCGTTATAAAATATACGCTACAATCTGAATATAATGGACCAGAAGAAAAAATTAAAGTGCCTGTAAAACTTGAAGATAAACTTACCTTCCATGATGAAAATATACATAAAATACTTGATCAACTATATGATAGTGACGAATTAAAAGCTTATTTAGTAATAAATATAGATGAGAATGAAGTAACATTAATCAACAAAAATAAAAAATTAATTAAATTAAATGATAAAAAATCTATCAATTTAACTAGAATAAAAGATCAAACTAAATTAATAACAGTAGGGTCAATAGTTTACGTATATGAAAAAAATAATATTAAACAAATTACTAACCTTCCTTCGGTACAAGCAGCATTTGTTTCAATATCTCCACAAAATGGTGCAATATTGTCTCTTATAGGTGGATTTGATTTTAATATTGGTAATTTTAATAGAGTAATTCAAGCCTGGCGACAACCTGGATCAAGCATAAAACCATTTATATATGCAGCAAGTCTTGAAAAAGGAGTATCACCAAACACAAAGGTATCTGACTTGCCTTTTTCATTAACTGCAGAAAAAACAGGATCCAAACCATGGAACCCTAAAAACTATGGTCATCGATATGAAGAAAATTTAACAATGCGTCAAGGTCTCTATAAATCGAAAAATATGATTTCAATAAGAATCTTAGATAACATTGGACCTATCTATGCTCAGGAATATTTAACAAAATTTGGGTTTGATAAATCAAAACATCCTGCTGTTCTATCTATGGCCTTAGGAACAGGTTTAGTAACACCTTTACAATTAACCACTGCATTTTCTGTTTTTGCAAATGGAGGACATTTAATACCTCCTTATTTAATAGAAAGAGTTACAGATAGTAATGGAGAAATCCTTATGCAACACTCTGATGTTGAATTAAACGACACTAATCAAACTATAGATTCAAGGGTTTCATATATTATGAATAACTTATTAAAAGGAGTTGCTACCTATGGAACAGCATCCAAGGCTAAAAAAGCTCTTAATCGCAGTGATGTAGCAGGAAAAACGGGCACTACAAACGAATCATTTGATGCATGGTTCTCAGGTTACACACCAGAAATTGTCGCAACTGCCTGGCTAGGTTTTGATCTACCCAAATCTCTTGGTCAATATGAAACTGGTGGTAGATTAGCTATGCCTATATGGATAGATTATATGAAGAAAATCATAAAAAACTTACCTGAGCATAAAGAAAGCAACCCACCAGAAGGAATTATTATTGAAAATAATGATTATTATCTAAAAGAATTTCCACCTGGGAAAACAATATCCGAAATATGTACACATATACCAGATAATTTGATAAACACAAATAAAAAAACCATTAAATTATTACAGTCTAATAATAATATTTCTTCCGACTATACTAGAACATAATTCTGATAACTTATCACAAAAATCAACACCTCCTCGATTATCTATCCACTTAAAACCATCATAATAATAATGAAAACCGCCTTTTTTTAATGCAGCTAACCATAACTCTTTTAAATGTATTTGAGGGGTTATTACTATATGATTCTTATCATTAAATAATATTTCTAAAACTCTACCATTAATATTAACATCAACATCAATGTTGTCATTTAAAAGTTCATTTATTTGATCTTCAACTGCCTCTAAAGTATTATCAACTAATGTTATAAATTCAATGTCTTTCATATGTTTTTTATTTGTTGAATAGAAAATAGGAATATCCTATAAATAATATTATCTTTTAAAGATAGTATCCTTAATCTATTATAAATTGTAAAATTAACTGTCATGAAATATAAAAATAAACTTTTTACTATTATAACAATAATATTTTTATCTTCACTTTTAAACTCATGTGGATATAAAGGCCAGCTTTATATTGAAACAATGCAAAAACCACAAAATAATATTATTAAAATTAATAATTAATAATTAATATAGATTAGACTGTAGTATTTCCTCTAGAAACTTAATATTTTATAACTAACATTCATAATATGAAAAATAATCATTTAAAATTAAAAAACAATATATTCCATGTAGAAAATATTAACTTAGAATTACTAGCAAACAAAATGGGAACTCCGTTATATGTTTACTCAAGAGCTGCTATTAAGGATTCATGGAATAGATATGCCAAAGCCATATTAAACAAAAATTGTTTGATATGTTATGGTATGAAAGCCAATTCAAATTTAGCTATTTTAAAAGAATTTTCTGAACTAGGCTCTGGATTTGATATTGTTTCTGGAGGAGAATTAGAAAGAGCTCTAGCTATAGGTGCCAATCCACAAAAAATTGTTTTCTCAGGAGTAGGAAAACAAGAATGGGAAATAATATATGCACTTAAATCTGGTATAAAATGTTTCAACATTGAATCTGAAGCTGAATTACATAAAATATCTGATATTGCAAGCAATTTACATATTACAGCTCCAATATCAATAAGAGTTAATCCTGATGTTGATGCAAAAACACACCCATATATTTCTACAGGCTTAAAAGAAAATAAGTTTGGTATATCTATTAAAAATGCTTTAAATTGCTACAAAACAGCCTCAAAATTACCTTTTATCGATATTGTAGGAATAGACTGCCATATAGGATCACAATTAACAGAAATACCACCATTCATAGATGCTTTAGATAAATTAATTCCATTAATAAAAGAACTAATTAAAAATAATATTTCCATTAAACATTTAGATATCGGTGGAGGATTAGGAATTACATATAAAGACGAAGTCATTCCAGATCCAAAACAAATTATTGATTCTGTCATATTAAAGCTAAAAGAATCAAATCTAGATCATTTAGAACTGATATTAGAACCAGGTCGTTCTTTAATAGGAAATTGTGGCATACTTCTTACAAAAGTTATATACATCAAACACTCTGAAGATCGCAATTTCGTAATAGTAGATGCCGCCATGAATGATTTACTAAGACCTGCTCTTTATCAATCATACCACGAGGTAAAACCAGTAGCTCCAAGAACAGGAAACGCTAAAGAGTATGATGTTGTAGGACCTATTTGTGAAAGTGCTGATTGGCTAGCAAAGAATAGACTATTAAATGTACAAGAAAATGATCTTTTAATCATAGAATCTGCTGGTGCTTACTGTACCACAATGTCTAGTAATTATAATTCTAGAGTTAGGCCTGCGGAAGTTATAGTAGATGATTGTAAATATTATATTATAAAAAACAGAGAAAATTTATCAGATATACTAAAACTTGAAACAACGATATAATTCAAAATACTTAAATAGCCTAATTAATTATTAGGCTTATATTTTCATAAAAATTTAACTTATAAAAACATCAGTGTCACTATTACATACGGCTTCTTTTTACATTTCATCTCAAAGAACAAATCAATTACCTCCTGAAAGTGAGCCAGAAATTTGCTTTCTAGGAAGATCCAATGTAGGTAAATCTACAGCTATAAATATAATAACAAACCAGAAAAGACTTGCTTTTTCTAGTAAAACGCCCGGAAGAACAAGACTTATAAATATGTTTAGCTTGAAAAAAAACGAAAATATTTTTGGATATTTAGTAGATATACCTGGATATGGATACTCCACTTTATCTACAAAAGAACAAAAAGACATAGGTATTACTATAACTGATTATATAAAAAATAGAAAATCTATAGAAAGTTTTGTTCTTTTATTAGACGTAAGACGTGGAATAACCTCTTTGGATTTACAACTAATTAATTTGATTAATCCTTTAAACAAACCTTTAGTAATACTAATTACTAAAACAGATAAATTAAATTATGAAAAACGCATAAAAACAAAAAATCACATAGAAAAACAACTTGAATCATTCAATAATATAAAAACTATTATCAATTTTTCAGCAAAACAAAAAACAGGAGTATCAGAATTATCTGATTATATTGAAAGATTAATTCTATTTAAAAAGGATAGAATATGACAACGCAAACAATTTCTGCTAAATTCCCTAGCACAAGACTTAGAAGAACAAGAAAGAATATATTTTCAAGAAATTTAGTCTCAGAACATACTCTAACAGTAAATGATTTAATCTTACCTATCTTTATACTTGATGGGAAAAACTCTAAACAAGAAATATCCTCAATGCCAGGAGTCTATAGATATTCAATTGATAAAGCATTATTTGTTGCAGAAGAATGTCTAAATTTAGGAATTCCAGCAATAGCTCTATTCCCAGTGATAGAAAACTCATTAAAAACATCTAACGGTATAGAAGCAATTAATCCAAATGGAATAATTCCAAGAGCAATAAAAGAAATCAAAGACAAATTTCCTGAGTTAGGAATCATGACTGATGTTGCATTAGATCCTTATACATCTCATGGCCAAGATGGTTTAATTGATGAAAATGGTTATGTAATAAATGATTCAACAATTAAAATTCTAGTACAACAAGCAATTCTTCAAGCTGAATCAGGATCAGATATAATAGCACCAAGCGACATGATGGATGGCAGAATAGGAATAATAAGAAATAGTCTAGAAAAGAACGATTATATAAACACTCTTATAATGGCTTATTCAGCGAAATATGCGAGTGTTTTTTATGGTCCATTTAGAGATGCCGTAGGATCAACCAATAATTTAAAAACAGCAACAAAATTGAATTATCAAATGAACCCCAGCAACTCCGATGAAGCATTAAGAGAAGTTTACTTAGATATAAAAGAAGGAGCTGATATGGTAATGGTCAAACCAGGAATGCCATACCTCGATATCGTATACAAAGTAAAAGAAGCTTTTAAAATGCCAACATTTGCTTATCAAGTAAGTGGAGAATACTCCATGATAAAATCAGCTATAAATAATGGTTGGTTTGATAAAGATAAAAGTATTCTAGAAACCCTAATAGGATTTAAAAGAGCAGGTGCAGACGGAATACTTACATATTTCTCAATAGAAGCAGCGAAGATAATTCAAGATAAAATACATTTATAATCTGTCGCAAGAACAAAAGGGTTTCTTTAACAAAAAGAAATCCTTTTGCTAAAAGAATATATTAATATTTATTCATCAGATGCTTTAGATTCTGATCTATCTACCATTTCCATAAAAGCCATAGGCGCATTATCCCCTTGACGAAATCCCATTTTAAGAATTCTAGTATAACCACCTGATCTGCTAAGATAGCGTGGTCCAATATCATCAAATAACTTAACAACAGCATTACGATCACGTAATCTTGCAAAAGCTTGACGTTTATTTGCAAGGGTCGGGTTCTTACCTAAAGTAATCAATGGTTCTATAACATGACGTAATTCCTTTGCCTTTGGCAAAGTTGTCTTAATAGTTTCACTATTTATCAAAGACACAGCCATATTGCGAAACATAGCAGCACGATGACTACTGGTGCGATTTAGCTTACGCAAACCATTACCATGACGCATAATAAATTTCCTTCAATTTAAAAAAATATCATTTCCAAATCTCTCGATAAACAATCAGGAATGCTCTATATCTATAGGAGGCCAATCATCTAATTTCATACCGAGTGTCAATCCCCTAGCAGCCAAAACATCTTTTATCTCATTCAAAGATTTACGACCTAAATTAGGAGTTTTTAACAGTTCATGTTCTGTACGTTGAATTAAATCACCAATATAATAAACATTTTCTGCTTTTAAGCAATTGGCAGAACGAACAGTCAATTCCAATTCATCAACAGGTTTTAATAAAATAGGATCAATACGTGGTGCATTTTTAGAAGGAACTTCTTGCAAATCATCTGATCCTTGTAAAGAAGCAAATACTGAAAGTTGATCCACCAAAATATGAGCTGCTTTTCTAATAGACTCTTCAGGTGTAAGAACACCATTTGTTTCTATATCCAAAACAAGCTTATCCAAGTCTGTACGTTGTTCAACACGAGCATTTTCAACATAATAACTAACTTTTCTTACTGGGCTATAGGAAGCATCTAATACAATACACCCTATTGAATCATTCCTTTCTTCATTAAGTGATCTCATATTACCAGGAATATAACCACGTCCTTTTTCCACTCTAAAATGCATTTCTAACCTACCACTACCAGTCAAATTACAAATCAAATGTTCTGGGTTAATTATTTCAACATCGTGTGGTAATTCTATATCTTTTGCTAAAACAGCTGTTGCTCCATCTTTGATCAGAGTCAAATCGATTTTACTTTTATCTCCATGAATCTTAAAAACAATGCCTTTTAAATTCATCATTATATCTACAACATCCTCTCTAACTCCAGGAATAGTAGAATACTCATGAACAACTCCAGCAATGCTTACTTCAGTAGGAGCATATCCCTCCATTGAAGATAACAATATACGTCTCAAAGCATTTCCGAGTGTATGCCCATAACCACGTTCAAAAGGCTCCATGATTATTTTAGCTCTATTTGGAGCTATTGGTTCTACCTCAACGGTTCGAGGCTTTAAAAAATCCCGAATAGGCATATTAAATTCCTATACAATACCCTCAGTTCGTTACACTGATAAGGCTGATAAATAAAAAACCTATTTAATTCTAAAGTTTCAAATTAGAATGGCAATATTATCGAGAATAAAGCTCAACAATCATTGATTCATTTATATCTCTAGCAACATCAACACGGTCAGGATATGACTTAAAAGTACCTGTTAATTTCTCTGAATCAACATGCACCCATTGAGGGATACCAATACTCTCAGCTAATTTGATTGACTCCTTAATTCTAATTTGATTCTTAGATTTTTCACGAACAGAAACTACATCTCCAACCTTAACAGATAGAGATGCTATATCAACAACTCTACCATTTACCTCAATAGATCTATGACTAATTAATTGACGAGATTCAGATCTAGTTGATCCAAAGCCCATTCTATAAACAACATTATCAAGTCTAGACTCAAGAAGTTTTATTAAAGTTTCACCTGTGTTTCCTCTACGACGCTCAGATTCCTCAAAGTATCTACGAAATTGTTTTTCTAAAATTCCATACATTCTTTTTAATTTTTGTTTTTCTCGCATCTGAGATCCATAATCAGACGTACGTGATCCAGAAGTGCGACCATGTTGACCTGGTTTTGATTCAGCCTTACATTTTGAATCAAAGGATCTACGTGCGCTTTTAAGAAAAAGATCAGTACCCTCACGACGTGAGAGTTTACATTTTGGTCCAATATAACGTGCCATGATAAATTTTACCTTTCCATTTATATGCGACGACGCTTTGGAGGACGACACCCATTATGAGGAACAGGTGTGATATCTGCTATACTTGAAATTTTAATACCAAGTGCATTTAATGCTCTTACAGAAGATTCACGTCCAGGTCCAGGTCCTTTAATACGAACCTCGAGTGTTTTAATTCCAAAATCTACTGCCGCACGACCAGCTGCTTCAGCAGCAACTTGTGCTGCAAAAGGAGTAGATTTTCTTGAACCTTTAAACCCAGAAGATCCTGAAGTCGCCCAAGACAAAGCGTTACCTTGTCTATCTGTTATAGTTACGATAGTATTATTAAAAGAAGCATGTATATGTGCTATACCATCAGAAATATTTTTTTTACTTTTTTTACGGACACGTGAAGATCCGCTTACAGAATTTTTCGCCATAATATTAAAATTCCTCTACTATTTTTTCAAAGAGGCAGCTGCACGACGTGGACCTTTTCTCGTGCGAGCATTAGTTCTAGTTCTTTGACCACGAACTGGAAGTCCTCTTTTATGACGCATACCACGATACGTACCAAGATCAATTAATCTTTTAATCGAAAATTGAATCTCACGACGAAGATCACCTTCTACTGTAAACAATCCAACTTGTTCGCGAATACTCTCTAATTCCGCATCAGTCATATCCTTTATCTTTTTGCTACATGACACTCCAGAAGCTTCACAAATTTTGCGAGCAGTAGAACGTCCTATACCAAAAATTGCGGTCAAACCAATCTCAGCATGCTGTTGTGGCGGAATATTAATGCCAGCAATACGGGCCATAAATGTTCCTTGAATAAATCATCTATTCCATCAAAAAAAATTAATATATAAATATATCAACCTTGACGTTGTTTATGACGCGGATCAGTGCAAATAATACGCACTACTCCGTGACGTTTAATAACCTTACAATGGCGGCAAACCCGCTTAACCGATGCCATTACTTTCATGGACAACTCCTAAACTTCCGTAAAATTCTCAGGCTTACTTGGCACGGAAAATAATTCGGGCCCTAGTAAGATCATAAGGTGTAAGCTCTACTGTCACTTTATCCCCTGGTAATATCCTAATATAATGCATTCGCATTTTACCAGAGATATGACCTAGAACCACATGACCATTTTCGAGCTTAACTCTAAAATTTGCATTAGGAAGATTTTCTAAAACCTCTCCCTGCATTTGTATGACATCGTCCTTAGACATTATCTTCTTTACTAAAAATAAAACAAATGTTTTCCATTACTCTAACTCTTAAAATTAGCTTTCTTAAGCAAAGAATCATACTGATAAGACATAACACAAGATTGAACCTGAGTCATAAAATCCATCGTTACAACAACAATTATCAATAAAGAGGTACCTCCAAAATTAAAAGGCACATTCCATTTAGAAATTAAAAACTCAGGAATTAGACATATTACTACAATATATATCGAACCTACCAATGTTAATCTTGTTAAGATTTTATCAACATAACGTGATGTTTGTTCACCAGGTCTAATACCTGGGATCAAAGCACCACTTTTTTTAAGGTTGTCAGCCGTTTCTCTACTATTAAAAACTAAAGCAGTATAAAAAAAACAGAAAAAAACAATCAAAACAGAATATAAAAACACGTACAAAGGTTGTCTAGGTGACAAGTTTTCAGCCACAACATTTAACCAATTCATACTATCAACGCCAGAAAACCAACTAGCAATTGTAGCAGGAAGAAGCATCAAAGAAGAGGCAAAAATTGGAGGAATAACCCCTGACATGTTTAATTTTAAAGGTAAATGAGAATTTTGTCCTCTATAAATCTTATTACCAACTTGACGTTGAGCATAATTAACAACAATTTTACGTTGCCCCATCTCTACAAAAACAACCAAAAAAGTTACTGTAAAAACAACAGCAATAATAAAAAATGCTGCAATTAAGCTCATGGAATTAAAACGAACCATTTCTAAAAGAGCAAACAAAGCACCTGGTAATTCAGAGACTATACCTGCAAATATTATCATGGAAATTCCATTTCCTAATCCTCTTTCAGTAATCTGTTCTCCTAACCACATTACAAACATAGTACCTGTAATTAAAGTTAAAATTCTTACAAAATGAGGAAACATACCATTACTTATAATTAAATCATGCTGTGATTCTAAAACCAAAGAAACACCGAAAGATTGTATTAAAGCAACTAATACTGTAACGTATCTAGTATATCTAGATATTTTCCTTCGTCCTGCCTCACCTTCCTTTTTCAAAGATTCCAATGAAGGTATGACTACACTTAAAAGCTGCACAACTATTGATGCAGATATATAAGGCATGATACCTAAAGCAAAAATTGAAAATCTAGATAAAGCACCTCCAGAAAACATATTAAATAAACTTACAATACCACCTTGATTATTGTTAAAAAGCTCCGCTAAAGCATAAGGATCAACACCTGGAACAGGAATATGTGTACCAATACGATAAACAATAAGAGCCAGAACAAGAAATAAAGATCTTCTTTTAAAATCAGAAGAACCTAAATTATTTGCAAGCGATGAAATTTCTTTAGCCACTTAAAAACCTCTCAAAGTATCGAACCACCAAGCTTTTCTAAAGCCATACGAGCACCAGAAGAAACAGAAAGCCCCTTTAATATAAACTTGCGAGATACAGTTCCAGTTTTAATAATTTTTACAAATTTAACTTCATCTTTTACCAAGCCTGCTAATTTCAACACTTGCAAATCAATTTCTTCAGTTGGCAAAGACTCTAAAGAAAATAAACGGACTTCTCCATAAAGATGTTTACCCATTTGCCGAAATCCTCTCTTAGGAAGACGTCTTTGTAAAGGCATTTGACCACCTTCAAAACCAACCTTATGAAAACCACCAGCACGCGATTTTTGACCCTTATGGCCTCTTCCTGCTGTTTTTCCAAAACCAGAACCAATTCCACGGCCAACTCTACGCCTAGAAAACTTACTGCCCTCGGATGGACTAAGTGAATTTAATCTAATCTCTAACATCTCAATCCTTTAGATATTCGAAACATCAACGAGATAATCTACCTTACGAATCATTCCTCTTACCTCAGGAGTGTCATTTAAAACACTAATGCTATTTATTTTTCGTAAACCAAGACCTCTAACAGTTTCTCGATGAGACTTTTTAATTCCTATCGTGGAACGTAGAAGTTTAATTTTTAGTTGCTTATTAGTCATCAGAATTATCCTAATATTTCCTCAACGCTTTTACCTCTTTTAGCTGCTACTTCTGAAGGCGTTAAAGAACTACGCAAACCATTAAATGTAGCTCTAACTAAGTTATATGGATTACTAGAACCTAAACTTTTTGCTACAACATTACGTACTCCCATTACCTCAAAGATAGCACGCATAGGACCACCAGCTATAACTCCTGAACCATCAGATGCTGGAGAAATTATTACTTTAGAAGCTCCATGTTTACCAACAACAGCATGCTGTAAAGTTCCATTTCTTAGAGAAACTTTAAACATATTACGACGAGCTTGTTCCATAGCTTTCTGAACAGATACAGGAACCTCACGAGCTTTACCCTTACCCATACCTATACGACCATCACCATCACCAACAACTGTAAGAGCGGCAAAACTCATAGTTCGTCCACCCTTAACAACTTTGCTGACACGATTAACAGCTATCATTTTCTCACGTAAGCCGTCATCATTTTCTTTATCTGTATTATTCCTGCCTTGTACTTTGGCCATTGTTAAACCCTCTTAAAACCGTAAGCCAGCATTTCGTGCTGCATCAGCAAGCTCTTTAATCCTGCCATGATAACGAAATCCTGAACGATCAAAAGCAACAGATTCAATTCCTACTGCTTTTGCTTTTTCCGCGATACGCATACCAATTATAGAAGCAGCTATTTTGTTACCTCCATGAGTAGTTTTGCTTGCCACTAAAGAACGAACTTCTGACTCTGCTGTAGAAGCACTAACTAAAATCTTATCCCCTTCAGGTGAAATAATATTTGCATAAATATGCAAGTTAGAACGAAAAACAGAAAGGCGATTAATTTGCAATTCTCTAATTCTACGCCTTGTCGGAATTGAACGACGTAACCTGGAATTTCTTTTGTTCATAATTGTTCCTTGTTTATACTCCTATTATTTCTTTTTAGCTTCTTTAAGAACAACTTTTTCATCAACGTATCTAACACCTTTACCTTTATAAGGTTCAGGTGGACGATAAGATCTAATTTTAGCTGCTACCTGACCAACTGCTTGCTTATCTATACCTTTAATGATTATCTCTGTAGGAACAGGGATTTGTGCAGAAATCCCTTCAGGTAAGGAATATAAAACATCATGAGAAAAACCAAGCTGCAACTTTATAACATTACTTTGTATAGATGCTCTAAAACCAACACCAATTAAAAGCAACTTGCGCTCAAAACCTTTACTAACACCTACAACCATATTAGATATTAATGCACGCAAGGTGCCAATCATTGCTTTTGAATGATCAGAACTATTAACCAAAGAAAAACTAATCTTATTATCTATCAAGTCTACTTTTACATCATCAACTAGAAATTGAGTAAGATTACCTAATTTTCCAGTGACAATAATTTGCTCTTGTTCAATTTTTACCTGAACTCCTTCAGGTATTTCAATAGGATATTTAGCGATTCGTGACATTAGAAATTCTCCTTAAGCCACGTAGCATAAAACTTCACCACCAACTCCACTAGCTCGAGCTTTACGGTCTGTCATAACACCTCGCGAAGTTGAAACAATTGCTATTCCCAAACCATTCATAACTTGAGGAATACTTGCACTTTTTTTATAAACACGTAAACCAGGTCTAGAAACTCTATCAATCTTTTCTATAACTGGCCTTCCTGCATAATATTTAAGAGTAATTTCTAACTCAGGTTTAGAAACAACACCTTTAATTTGAAAGTTATCCACGTATCCTTCTTCTTTTAAAACAGCAGCTATAGCCATTTTAATATTTGAAGAAGGCATGCTAACCGTTAATTTATCAGCTTGCTGTGCGTTGCGAATACGAGTCAACATATCAGCAATCGGATCGCTCATGCTCATCTCATTCCTCCTACCAGCTAGCTTTAGTCATGCCAGGTATTTCACCTCGCATTGCCATCTCGCGCAATTTATGGCGAGCTAAACCAAACTGACGAAAAACACCTCTAGGGCGCCCTGTAATAAGACAACGATTACGTTGTCTAGTCGGATTGGCATTTCGCGGCAATTGTTGCAGCTTAAGTCTAGCTTGATATCTTTCTTCTTCGTTTTTAGAAGAATCATCAATACAGCTCTTTAATTCAGCACGTTTTGCAGCAAATTTATTTGCCAATTTTATGCGTTTAATATCGCGATTTATAAGGGATAGTTTAGCCACTTTAATAATCCCATTAATTACGAAAAGGAAAACCAAAAGCTGTCAATAGAGCTTTAGCTTCCTCATCAGTCTTCGCTGTAGTATTAATGCTAATATTTAGACCTCGAATAACATCAACTTTGTCATACTCGATCTCAGGAAAAATAATTTGTTCCTTAACACCAACATTATAATTTCCACGACCATCAAATGCGCGACCAGAAATTCCTCTAAAGTCACGCACTCTAGGCAGTGCAATTGTTACCAAGCGATCCAGAAATTCATACATGCGTTCGCCGCGTAGCGTAACCATGCAACCTATTGGATAATTCTCTCTAATTTTAAAACCAGCTATAGCTTTTCGTGTTTTTGTTACAACAGCCTTTTGACCAGATATTCTTGTTAAATCAGAAACAGCACTATCAATCACTTTCTTATCTGCAACAGCCTCTGAAACTCCCATATTAAGAGTAACTTTAGAAACACGAGGAGCTTCCATTACGCTTTTATAACCAAACTTAGAGCGTAAATTTGCTATAACTTCATTTTTATATAAATCTTGCAGTCTAGACATATAACTTTCGCTCCTTATGACTTATCACCAACAACAACATCACCACTGGAACGAAAAATTCTGACATTATTACCATCATCATTTTTCTTAATGCCTACACGCTCTCCCTTATTAGTTGTAGAATTAAAAAGAGCAACATTTGAAATGTGTATTGGCATAGTCTTATTTATAATACCACCTGGATTATTAGCCATTGGATTAGCCTTAAGATGCTTTTTCACAACATTAACGCCTTCTACCAATAAATGGTCTTTATCTACTCGCGCCAAAACGATTCCTCGTTTCTTTTTATCACGACCAGAAAGAACAATGACCTCATCTCCTTTTCTAATTTTATTCATAGAAAACCTTTACAAAACCTCTGGAGCCAAGGAGACAATTTTCATGAATCTCTCTCCACGTAGTTCACGAGTAACAGGTCCAAAAATACGAGTACCTATAGGTTCTAATTTAGCATTAAGCAAAACAGCAGCATTACTACCAAAACGAATTAAAGAACCATCTTTTCTACGCACTCCTTTAGCAGTACGAACTACTACTGCATTATAAACCTCACCTTTCTTTACCTTCCCACGCGGGGCGGCATCTTTCACACTTACTTTAATAACATCGCCGATTCCGGCATAACGTCGCTTAGAACCACCAAGAACCTTGATGCACATTACATGACGAGCACCAGTGTTATCGGCCACATCTAGCGTGGTCTGCATTTGGATCATGATTTTTCCTGTTCCAACTTAACTAAAATTTAAAAAGCAACAATTATAAATTTTTGCCAGTTTTGGCCCCGTAAATTACTGCTATTGAAAAAAAACAATAATTATGGGTTGAAGTATAATTAAAAAATAAGCTTTCTGATTTGTAAAAATATGTCAAAAAACTTCCCAACAAATTGTCTCATAGAGACAAAAAAAATTCAAGCCTTACAAAACAAAATATATAGATGGCAAACAGAAGTTGCCCTCTATATATTTATAAAAAACTAAAAAACAGAACTAGTATTAACCAAACGAACAACAACCCAAGATTTATCACGTGAAATTGGCCTGCATTCCTTTATTTCTACCAAATCTCCTTCTTTGTATTTATTATCTTCGTCATGAGCTTTATAATTAGCAGATCGAGTAACTATTTTACCAAAAATTTGATGTTTAACACGTCGTTCTACCTTTACCACAACTGACTTATCCATTTTACTACTAACAACCTTGCCAACTAAAATACGCTGGCGTTTAGTAATTTGATCTTCTATTACTTTATCCATTTGATTGTTTCCTTGCTTTTTCTGTCAAAATAGTACGTATTCTAGCAATACCTTTCCTAGTATTGTTTATTTGAGCAGTATTAACAAGTTGTTTAGTAGCCATTTGCATACGCAGTTTAAACTGTGCTTTCAATAAACTATTAAGCTCATTATTCAACTCTGATATATCTTTTAAACGAAGTTCACTAGCCTTCATTAAAATTTCCCCTTAAGAACCACCTATACGACGAGATACAAATACTGTCGAAATAGGCAATTTAGCAGCAGCTAAACGAAAAGCTTCACGAGCAAGTTCTTCGCTAACTCCTTCCATTTCGTACAATACTTTCCCAGGTTGGATTTCAGAAACCCAATATTCTGGATTTCCTTTACCATTACCCATTCTAACTTCAGCAGGCTTTTGAGATATTGGTTTATCAGGAAAAATTCGAATCCATACACGACCACCACGCTTAATATGCCTATTAATGGCTCGTCTAGCAGATTCTATTTGCCTTGCAGTTAATCTACCTCTACCAGTAGCCTTTAAACCAAACTCCCCAAAAGAAACGTTAGCTCCACTAGTAGCCAAACCTGTATTACGACCTTTATGTTCTTTACGATATTTTCTACGAGCTGGTTGTAACATAATTAATCTCCTTCACCAGATGAAGAAGTTACTGCAACCTTAGCAGATGAACGGTTGCGATTACGATGACGATTGTTTTTATTATCTGTCTTTTCACCGCGAGCAGATTTACGAACTTTTTTTGGCTCTTCTTCACGAACAACATTATTAGAATCAAATAAAGAATCACCACTTAACAGCAAATCTCCCTTATAAACCCAAACTTTTACGCCTATAATACCATAAGTAGTACGAGCTTCAGAGGTGCCATAATCTATATTTGCTTTTAAAGTATGTAAAGGAACTCTACCTTCTCTATACCATTCAGTTCTAGCTATTTCAATACCATTAAGCCTACCAGAACTCATGATCTTAATACCTTGAACCCCTAAACGCATAGCATTCTGCATGGCTCTTTTCATTGCTCTACGAAACATTATTCTCTTTTCTAACTGCTGTGCTATAGAATCAGCAATTAATTGAGCATCAGTTTCTGGTTTTCTAACTTCTTCTATATTAACATGAACAGGAACACCTGCTAACTTTTGCAAATCAGCTTTAAGAATTTCTATATCTTCACCTCTTTTACCTATTACAACACCAGGTCTAGCAGAATAAATAGTCACTCTAGCATTTTTTGCAGGTCTTTCTATTAACACACGACTAACTGAAGCACTCTTAAGTTTTTTCTTTAAGTATTCACGAATCCTAATATCACCTGCCAAAATAGAACTAAAATCACGATCTTCAGAGTACCATCTAGAAGACCAGTTTCTAGAAACCGGCAGACGAAATCCTGTAGGATAAATTTTTTGTCCCATATATACTCCTCCTAGGATCCGACTTTAACTGTAATATGACATGTTTGTTTTTCAATACGATTGCCACGACCTTTAGCTCTTGCAGAAAAACGCTTCATGGATTGTGCCTTATCTACAAAAATTGCACTTACTCGTAATTCATCTATATCAGCACCATGATTATGCTCTGCATTAGCTATAGCAGAATCAACAGCTTTCTTTAAAATACCAGCAGCCTTCTTAGAAGAAAACTTCAGTATATTAAGCGCTTGTGAAACCGTTTTACCTCTAATTAAATCAGCAACCAAACGTGTTTTTTGAGAAGATATATGAACTCCACGAACGACAGCAGTAGTTTCCATATTTTACCTTTTAGCCTTTTTATCAGCAGCATGACCTTTAAAAGTTCTAGTCAAAGCAAACTCTCCTAGCTTATGACCAACCATATTTTCATTTATATAAACAGGTACTTGTTGACGACCATTATGAACGGCAATAGTTAAACCAATAAACTCAGGTAAAACTGTAGATCTTCTAGACCATGTTTTAATTGGTTTCTTATCTTTGCCTGCAACAGCAGCATCTACTTTCTTCATAAGATGAAGATCGACAAAAGGACCTTTTTTTATCGAACGTGACATGTTGTTCGCCTCTTATTTGTTTTTGCGTCTCTGGACTATCATATTAGTAGTCCTTTTATTGCGACGAGTTTTATAACCCTTGGCTGGAGTACCCCATGGACTAACTGGCTCTCGAGCCTCCCCTGTTCGGCCTTCACCTCCACCATGTGGATGATCAACCGGATTCATAGCCACGCCTCTAACCGTAGGACGAATTCCACGCCAACGCATTGCGCCAGCTTTACCTATTTGCCTAAGACTATGTTCTTCATTCCCAACTTCACCTAGAGTAGCTCGACATTCAACATGAATATTACGAACCTCACCAGACTTCAAACGAACCTGAGCGTAAACACCTTCTCTAGCAAGTAAAACAGCTGATGATCCAGCCGATCTAGAAAGTTGCGCTCCTTTGCCTGGACGCATTTCTATACAATGTATAGTTGAGCCAACAGGTATGTTACGTATAGGAAGAGTATTACCTATTTTTATAGGAGCATCTAATCCAGACAATACAACTGCTCCAATTACTAAACCTCTAGGAGCTACTATATAGCGTCTTTCCCCATCTGAATAACATAATAAAGCAATATTAGCGCTACGATTAGGATCATACTCAAGCCGTTCTACTTTTGCAGGAATACCATCCTTATTCCTAAGAAAATCTATTATCCTATAAGCTTGTTTATGCCCGCCACCTTTATGCCTAATGGTAATATGTCCATTATTATTACGACCAGAACCACGTTTCTGTTTCTCCAACAAAGGAAAAAAAGGTGCGCCTTTATGCAAATTCTGGTTGGAAAGCTTAACTAAACCTCTTCTGCCTGGTGACGTTGGATTCACTTTAACAATTGTCATTACACCACCTCTGCAAAGTTAATTTCATGCCCTTCATGAAGAGAAACATATGCCTTCTTTTCATTGCGACGACGGCCTACAAAACGACCAAAACGTTTAGTTTTTCCCTTGTGATTAAGAACGGTCACGGAATCAACTTGCACTTTAAACAACAACTCTACTGCTTCTTTTATTTCTATTTTAGTAGCATTTGGCAAAACACGAAAAACTACTTGACGAGACTTCTCAGCAATAAAAGTAGCCTTTTCTGTAATAATAGGAGCCAAAATTACCTGCATTAAACGTTCTGCATTCATCCTAGCATCTCCTCTATTTGACTAATAGCAGCTTTTGTAATAAGAATTTTTTTATAGTGTATAAGAGACAAAGGATCTATATAACGAGGCTCTGTAACTGCAATATGAGGCAAATTACGAGTGGCTAAATATATATTCTCATCAATTTCTTCCACCAAAATCATCGCTGACGTTAATCCAAGCGATTTAATTTTATTAGCAGCCAATTTAGTCTTAGGAGAATCTAACTTAAAAGACTCTACAACAATCAAACGATCTTCACGAACTATCTGAGATATTATAGATCTCATGCCAGAACGATACATTTTCTTATTTATTTTCTGGGAAAAATTCTCTTCTGGAGAGTTAGGAAATATACGACCACCACCACGCCATAAAGGAGAAGAAGTCATACCAGCACGAGCTCTGCCTGTACCTTTTTGTTTCCATGGTTTTTTTGTGCTATGTCTAACTTCAGATCTATCTTTCTGAGCACGATTTCCTAAACGCGCATTTGCCTGAAAAGCAATAACCACTTGATGCACTAATGATTCATTAAAATTACAGGCAAAAACATCATCAGATACACTAAACAAATCACTATGACCTTGATCATTAAGGAGCTTTAAATCCATTTTTATTCTTGCCCCCTCTCTTTTATAATCTTTTTAATAGCTGGACGTACTATCACGTCTGAATCAGAATAACCTGGAACAGCTCCTTTTAAAAGAAGTAAACTTCTTTCCAAGTCTATTCTTACTATCTGTAGATTTTGAACAGTACGAGTTACAGCTCCCATATGACCAGGCATTTTCTTTCCTGGGAAAACCCTACCAGGATCCTGAGCCTGACCTATAGATCCAGGAGCTCTATGAGAACGTGAATTACCATGTGAATTTCTTTGAGCTCCAAAATTATGACGCTTAATAGACCCAGCAAAACCCTTACCTATTGTTGTTCCAGTTACATCAACATGCTGACCAGCTTTAAACAAGCTATCAATAGCAATCACAGAACCAACAGAAAAATTTTTCAACTGAAGCATCTCATCATTCAAATGAAACTCTCTAAGACTACTACCTGCCTCTATACCTGCTTTAGCATAATGGCCAATTTGAGACTTAGATAAACGAGAAACTCTACGAGATCCATAAGCTACTTGAATGGCAGTATACCCATCAACTAAATGTGATTTAATCTGAGCTATACGATTATTAGACACGTCTACTACAGTCACAGGAATAGATTCCCCTTCATCTGTAAATATACGAGTCATGCCAATCTTGCGACCTATCATTCCTAGCCTATAAGGCAAAGAAGTAGTTGTCAACTCTGACATTATTATCTCCATTCCGACTACGATTGGTCGGGATTTTTTTAACTAAAAAAGTATTAAAAAATTTATTTAATACTTACAACAAAATTTTTAGAAATTTTCTAAAAAACATAAAAATACTAAAATACTAAAATAAAACAATAAAAACTACTGTAAAGCAATTTCAACATCAACACCTGCTGGTAAATCCAGTCTCATTAAAGCATCAACAGTTTTATCAGTTGGATCTACTATATCCATTAGTCTTTGATGTGTACGAATTTCAAACTGATCGCGTGATGTTTTATTAACATGAGGAGATTTTAATAAATCATAACGACGAATACGAGTAGGCAAAGGAACAGGACCTCTTACTACAGCCCCAGTTCGTTTTGCTGTATCTACTATTTCCGCCGCAGATTGATCTATTAATTTATAATCAAATGCCTTTAAACGGATGCGAATCTTTTGGTTTTTCATGAAGATTCCTAAAGAACGAAAAAACGAAGGCGCTAAACCTTCGTTAATTTAACAAAATTAAACAATAACTTTAGATACTACACCAGCACCTAAGGTTCTTCCTCCTTCACGTATAGCAAAACGTAATCCTTCTTCCATTGCTATAGGAGCTAATAATTTTACTGTAATACTAACATTATCACCAGGAAGAACCATTTCTTTATCTGCTGGTAATTCTATAGTCCCAGTAACATCAGTAGTACGGAAATAAAACTGAGGACGATAACCTTTAAAGAAAGGAGTATGACGACCACCTTCTTCTTTTGACAACACATAGACTTCAGCTGTGAATTCTGTATGAGGAGTAATAGAACCAGGCTTAGCTAAAACTTGACCACGCTCAACATCTTCTCGTTTGGTACCTCTTAATAAAATACCAACATTATCACCAGCCTGACCTTGATCCAATAATTTTCGGAACATTTCAACACCGGTGCAAGTAGTCTTAACTGTGTTCTTAATACCTACTACCTCAATCTCTTCTCCAACCTTTACTATACCTCTTTCTATACGACCTGTAACAACAGTGCCTCTTCCAGAGATAGAAAACACATCTTCAACAGGCATCAAAAAAGCCCCATCTATAGCACGCTCAGGAGTTGGTATATATTGATCTAAAGCATCAGCCAAAGCTAAAATAGCCTTCTCACCTAAATCACCCTTGTCACCTTCCAATGCTAATTTGGCAGAACCCTTAATAATAGGAGTATCATCACCAGGAAAGTCATACTTAGACAAAAGCTCACGAACTTCCATCTCTACAAGCTCAAGAAGTTCCTCATCGTCAACCATATCAGCTTTATTCAAAAAAACTACGATATATGGAACACCAACTTGACGAGATAATAATATATGCTCTCTAGTTTGTGGCATAGGACCATCAGCCGCAGAAACGACAAGAATGGCTCCATCCATCTGAGCAGCCCCTGTAATCATGTTTTTTACATAGTCAGCATGACCAGGACAATCAACATGAGCATAATGACGACTAGCAGTCTCATACTCAACATGAGATGTATTTATAGTAATACCTCTAGCCTTTTCTTCTGGAGCAGCATCAATCTGAGCATACCCACGAGCTTCACCACCAAACTTAACTGCCAAAACGGTAGTAATAGCCGCTGTCAAAGTTGTTTTACCATGATCAACGTGACCAATAGTACCAACGTTTACGTGCGGCTTACTACGTTCAAACTTGCCTTTCGCCATGTTTTTACCTTAAATTTTTCAAGAAAAAATCAAACAAATGTCACTGCGTTCAAGATAATCATGAAGACGCTTTTTGTCAATATTTATTATTTAGTTCTAGCTGCAATAACTTCATCAACAACATTTTTAGGAGCTTCAGAATAATGTTTAAACTCCATAGTATATGTAGCTCTTCCCTGTGTCAAAGAACGAAGATTAGTGGCATATCCAAACATTTCAGCTAAAGGAACCTCTGCTTTTATTATCTTACCACCACCAATTATATCATCCATACCTTGCACCATACCACGACGAGAAGATAAATCACCCATTACAGTACCAGCATAATCTTCAGGAGTTTCAACTTCTACAGCCATCATAGGCTCCAATATAACAGGACTTGCCTTTCTTAATCCTTCCTTAAAAGCTATAGAACCTGCCATTTTAAAAGCATTTTCGTTAGAATCAACATCATGATAAGAACCAAAGAACAAAGTAACCTGAACATCAACAACAGGATAACCAGCTAATACCCCTGAAGGTATAGTCTCTTGAATACCTTTATCTACAGCTGGAATATACTCTCTAGGAACAACCCCACCTTTAATAGCATCAACAAACTTATAACCACTACCTGGAGGTAAAGGTTCTACTTTTAAAACAACATGACCATACTGACCACGACCACCAGATTGTTTAATGAATTTTCCTTCAGCCTGATCACAAACCTTTCTAATAGTTTCTCTATAAGCAACTTGTGGTTTGCCAACATTAGCCTCAACACCAAATTCTCTCTTCATCCTGTCTACTAATATTTCTAAATGCAACTCGCCCATTCCAGAAATAATAGTTTGACCTGATTCTTCATCACTGCGAACCCTAAATGACGGATCTTCTTGAGCTAAACGTGACAAAGCAAGACCCATTTTCTCTTGATCAGTTTTTGTTCTTGGTTCAACGGCCTGAGATATAACAGGCTCTGGAAATATCATTTTTTCTAAAGTAATCGGAGATTCTACATCACATAATGTTTCACCTGTTGTAACATCTTTCAAACCAACAACAGCTGCAATATCACCAGACAGCACTTCTTTTATCTCTTCTCGGTTATTAGCATGCATCTGTAAAAGTCTACCTATACGTTCTTTCTTCCCTTTAATTGGATTAAAAACTGTATCTCCAGACCTCAAAACACCAGAATAAACTCTAATAAAAGTCAATTGACCAACAAAAGGATCACTCATTAGTTTAAAAGCCAAAGCTGACATCTTTTCTTTATCATCGGCATTTCTATGAGTCTCTTTATCATCCTTATCAATACCAGCAACAGGAGGAATATCTATAGGTGAAGGAAGATAATCAATAACAGAATCCAACATACGTTGAACTCCTTTGTTTTTAAAAGCTGTTCCACAAAGCATCGGCTGTATTTCACATGCTATAGTTCTCTGACGAATAGCAAGATTAATCTCTTCTTCACTCAAAGTTCCAGAATTAAGATATTTATCCATCAACTCTTCTGAAGACTCAGCAGCAACTTCAAGTAAATTCTCTCTCCACTTATTAGCTTCCGCTTTTAAATCCTCTGGGATATCAGAATACTCAAACTTAATTCCTTGACTTTTCTCATCCCAAATAATTGATTTCATTTTTACCAAATCAATTACACCTAAAAATTTATCTTCAGCTCCAATAGGAATAACTATTGGAACAGGATTAGCTCTTAATCTTAATTTTAACTGATCATAAACCTTAAAAAAATTTGCCCCGGTACGATCCATTTTATTAACAAAAGCAAGTCTAGGTACACGATACTTATTTGCCTGACGCCATACTGTTTCAGATTGAGGTTGAACTCCACCCACAGAACAATAAACCATACAAGCGCCATCTAGAACACGCATAGATCTTTCTACTTCTATAGTAAAATCAACGTGACCTGGGGTATCAATAATATTAATCCTATGCTCAGGATAATTATTTGACATTCCACTCCAGAAAGCTGTGGTTGCTGCTGAAGTAATAGTAATACCCCTCTCCTGTTCTTGCTCCATCCAATCCATAGTTGCGGCACCATCATGCACCTCACCTATTTTGTGATTAACCCCAGTATAAAACAAAATACGTTCCGTAGTAGTTGTTTTACCAGCATCTATGTGAGCAGAAATTCCTATATTTCTATAGTATTCTATCGGTATTTTACGAGCCATTATTAATCCTTACCAACGGAAATGACTAAAGGCTTTATTAGCTTCAGCCATCTTATGAGTATCTTCTCTTTTTTTCATGGCCGCACCACGATTCTCTGAAGCTTCTATTAATTCCCCAGCCAAACGCAAATCCATAGATTTTTCACTACGTTTCTTGGCTGCCTCTCTCAACCATCTCATTGATAAAGCCAAACGTCTTACTGGCCTTACTTCAACTGGAACTTGATAATTAGCACCGCCAACACGACGGCTTTTAACCTCAACGATAGGTTTAATATTATTTATTGCTAAATCAAAAATCTCTAAAGGATCTTTCTTAGTTTTATTGCTAACATGATCAAGAGCCCCGTATACAATACGTTCAGCAACCGCTTTTTTCCCATCCAGCATAACAACATTCATAAACTTTGCTAACTCAACACTACCAAATTTTGGATCCGGTAAAATTTCTCTCTTAGGTATTTCACGACGACGTGACATTTTATTTCCTTGTGTATTTCAGCTGAACCAAACACCATGGTCATAGTTGTTTAAAAAAACAACCACTTACATGCCACCTTAACCACATATGATGGCCACACTAAAAGTTAATTTAATCAAATTTAAGATTTTTTAGGCTTCTTAGATCCATATTTAGAACGAGCCTGTTTGCGATTCTTAACACCTTGCAAATCAAGAGAACCTCGCACAATATGATAACGTACACCAGGTAAGTCTTTAACACGACCACCTCGCACTAAAACAACAGAGTGCTCTTGTAAATTATGTCCTTCCCCACCAATGTATGAAATTACTTCATATCCATTAGTTAATCTTACCTTGGCAACTTTCCGCATAGCAGAATTAGGTTTTTTAGGGGTTGTAGTATAAACACGAGTACAAACACCACGTCTCTGAGGACAATTCTCTAAGGCTGGACTTTTGCTTTTAAGAAAACTAATCTCACGTGGTTTTCGCACAAGTTGGCTAATAGTAGGCATATCTTTTGAAATCCCTTTAATCTTATTATTACAATAATTTTATTTTACCTAACTATATAATTAACACAGGCAAAATAACAAGTTTAAAAACTAATTTTAATAAAACACAGTAGTTTCATACTTTATTTAAAATACAAAACTAGCTGGCCAATATAACCTTGTTTTTGACTGTTGTCAAAAACAAAAAACTTTAATAACTACTGACTTACCTGCTTTTCAAAAGGACTAGCCTTTTCTATAGCGCTAGCTTTTTCAGCTTCATTAAGAATAATTTTTGCTTTACGAGCCTTATGATATGATAATCCTGTACCAGCTGGTATTAAACGACCAACTATTACGTTCTCTTTTAGGCCTCGCAAATCATCTTTCTTACCCATTATAGCAGCTTCAGTTAAAACACGTGTGGTTTCTTGGAAAGAAGCTGCTGATATAAATGAATCTGTAGACAGAGAAGCTTTAGTTATACCTAGTAATATATTATCATATGTAGCAGGTATACCATTGTTAGAGTTTACTCTATCATTCTCATTTAACAAATCAGATCTTTCAACCTGCTCTCCTGGTATAAAAGTAGTATCACCTGGATTAATAATATTTACCCTACGCAGCATCTGTCGAACAATAACTTCTATATGCTTATCATTTATTTTAACACCCTGTAAACGATAAACATC
Organism: Candidatus Kinetoplastibacterium desouzaii TCC079E; assembly: GCF_000340795.1. Taxonomy (NCBI): domain Bacteria; kingdom Pseudomonadati; phylum Pseudomonadota; class Betaproteobacteria; genus Candidatus Kinetoplastidibacterium; species Candidatus Kinetoplastidibacterium desouzai. The sequence goes on from NC_020294.1 coordinate 812,717, forward strand.
TTGAACTTCATCAATAATATAAGAAGCCAAACTATCAACACCCTGTAGACGTAAAATATCATGAGGATCAACTGGACCATCAACTATAATCTCGCCTTTATTTACTACTTGCCCATCATGAACAAGAATTTGTTTTTCTTTTGTAATTAGAAACTCATGGGTCATACCATCTAAATCTGTAATAACCAAACGTTGTTTACCCTTTGTATCTTTTCCAAAAGAAACAGTTCCAGTCACTTCTGCTAACATTCCAGCATCCTTAGGAGATCTAGCCTCAAACAATTCAGCTACTCTAGGCAAACCTCCTGTAATATCACGTATTTTTTGAGATTCTTGTGGAATTCTAGCTAAAATTTCACCAACAGAAACATGTTGACCATCACGAACAGTAATTAATGCTCCAACAGGAAAAGTTATACTACCAGCTATATCTGTTCCAGCAATTTTTACATCTTCTCCAGATTCATTTATAAGCTTGATTTGAGGTCTCATGGAAACCTTATTACCTCTAGTCTTTGGAGTAATAACCACTAATGTCGACAATCCTGTTATATCATCTACTTGCTTAGCTACAGTTGCTCCCTCTTCAATATTTTCAAATTTCACTTTACCAGCATATTCTGAAACAATTGGACGAGTAAGCGGATCCCAAGATGCTAGAAGCATTCCAGCATTAACACTTTCTCCATCACCAACCAATAAAATTGCACCATATGGTATTTTATGCCTTTCTCTTTCTCTTGAGTTTTCATCAAAAACAGCCAATTCCCCAGAGCGAGAAATAACTACCCTTTCTCCTTTTGGATTAGTAACATACCTCATAGTACTCATAAATCCAACAATACCATTAGATTTTGTCTCAACAACACTAGCTAAGGCAGCACGAGAAGCGGCACCTCCTATATGGAATGTTCTCATAGTAAGCTGAGTTCCTGGTTCTCCTATAGACTGAGCAGCAATAACACCAACTGCTTCTCCTATATTAACCAATTCACCTCTACCTAAATCCCTACCATAACAATTAGCACATAAACCTCTACGGGTTTCACAAGTAAGAGGAGTTCGAACCTTTACCTCATCAATTCCTATAAGATCTATCTTATCTACCAAATCTTCATCCAGTAAAGATCCAGCTTTTATAATAACATCCCTTGTATCAGGGTCTACAATATCCACAACAGATATACGACCTAATATTCTATCTCTTAATGTTTCTACAACCTCTCCGCCTTCTACTATTGCCTTCATAGCATAGCCTTGCGATGTTCCACAGTCTTGTTCAATAATAACTAGATCCTGTGTCACATCAACCAATCTTCTAGTCAAATAACCAGAATTTGCAGTTTTAAGAGCTGTATCAGCAAGTCCTTTACGAGCACCATGAGTAGAAATAAAATATTGAAGAACATTTAGACCTTCTCTAAAATTGGCACTAATTGGAGTTTCAATAATCGACCCATCAGGTTTAGCCATAAGACCACGCATTCCAGCTAACTGACGAATTTGAGCAACAGAACCACGAGCACCAGAATCAGCCATCATATAAATAGAATTAAAAGACTCTTGACGAATTTCTTCACCCTTTCTATTTATAACTGGCTCTGTAGCCAAATATTCCATCATGGCTTTACCTACTCTATCACTAGCTTTACCCCAAATATCTACTACATTATTATATCTTTCTTGCGAAGTAACCAAACCTGAAGAATATTGATTATCTATTTCCTTAACTTCTTGACTAGCTTCTGACAGAATAGTAGATTTAGATGCAGGAATTAACATATCTTCCATAGCTATAGAAATTCCAGCTTTTGTTGCAAGACTAAAACCAGACTGCATCAAATTATCAACAAAAATAACAGTATCACGCAAACCACAACGTCTAAACGACTGATTTATTAAACGAGAAATTTCTTTCTTCTTTAAAGTTTTATTTAAAACAGAAAATGATAAACCCTTAGGTAAGATCTCAGACAATAATGCTCTACCAACAGTTGTCTCATAACGCTTACTTGATTGTTGCAAAATATTTTTATCACCTATTTCATGTTCATTGATACGAACAGTGATACGACTATGCAACTCAACCTCACCAACATCATAAGCTCTTTGAACCTCGCTAACACTTGAGAAAAACATTCCTTCCCCTTTTGCATTAACTCTTTCTCTAGTAGCATAATACAAACCTAAAACTATATCTTGAGAAGGCACTATAGAAGGCTCACCATTAGCAGGAAACAATATATTATTTGAAGATAACATTAATGTTCTAGCTTCTAATTGCGCCTCTAATGACAATGGAACATGAACTGCCATTTGATCGCCGTCAAAGTCAGCATTAAATGCCGCACAAACAAGTGGATGTAATTGTATTGCTTTACCTTCTATCAAAACTGGCTCAAAAGCTTGGATACCTAAACGATGTAAAGTTGGAGCTCTGTTTAACATTACAGGATGCTCTCTTATAACTTCCTCTAAAAGATCCCAAACAACCGGTTCTTGATTTTCCACCATCTTTTTAGCTGATTTAATAGTGTTAGCAAAACCCATTGACTCTAATTTATTAAAAATGAATGGTTTAAATAACTCTAAAGCCATAAGTTTTGGAATACCACACTGATGAAGTTTTAATTGCGGACCTACAACTATAACTGATCTACCTGAATAATCAACACGTTTACCTAGTAGGTTTTGACGGAATCTACCACCTTTACCTTTAATCATATCAGCTAAAGATTTTAACTGACGCTTATTAGCGCCAGTCATAGCTTTACCTCTCCTACCATTATCCAACAAAGAATCTACAGATTCTTGCAACATTCTTTTTTCATTTCTTAGAATAATTTCAGGAGCTTTTAATTCTATTAATCTTTTTAACCTATTATTACGATTAATTACTCTACGATATAAATCATTTAAATCAGAAGTAGCAAATCTACCACCATCCAAAGGAACAAGAGGTCTAAGATCTGGAGGTAACACAGGAAGAACTTCTAGAATCATCCATTCTGGTTTAATATCTGACTTTTGAAAACCTTCAATTATTTTCAAACGTTTGGATATTTTTTTAATTTTTGATTCAGAAGAAACTACCTTCAGTTCATCTCTTAAAATTTGAATTTCTCGTTCTATGTTAATGTTACGCAAAAGATCCCTTATAGCCTCTGCCCCCATTAATGCCTTGAATTCATCACCATACTCTTCAACCTTGGAAACAAAATCATCATCAGACATTATTTGCCCGCGTTTTAATGGAGTCATTCCAGGATCAACAACACACCAAGCTTCAAAATATAAAACTCGTTCTATATCCCTCAAAGTCATATCTAGAATCATACCCAATCTAGATGGTAAACTTTTCAAAAACCAAATATGAGCAACGGGACTAGCAAGTTCAACATGACCCATTCTTTCACGTCGTACTTTAGCTGATGTAACTTCCACTCCACATTTTTCACAAATAACACCACGATGTTTAAGACGTTTATATTTGCCACACAAACATTCATAATCCTTAATTGGACCAAATATTTTTGAACAAAATAAACCATCTCTTTCTGGCTTAAATGTCCTATAATTGATAGTTTCTGGTTTACGAACCTCACCATAAGACCACGAACGAATTTTCTCCGAAGAAGCAACGCTAACCTTAATAGCATCAAATTGTTCGTCTTGTGAGACTTGTTTAAAAAGGTCAAGTAGAGCCTTCATTAATTACGCTCCAAATCTATATCTAAACCTAAAGAACGAATTTCTTTTACCAACACATTAAAAGATTCTGGCATTCCAGCATTTATTAAATGATCTCCTTTAACAATGCTTTCATATATCTTAGTTCTTCCAACAATATCATCAGATTTAACAGTAAGCATTTCCTGCAAAGTATAAGCAGCACCATAAGCTTCTAAAGCCCACACTTCCATTTCCCCAAAACGCTGACCACCAAATTGAGCCCTACCTCCAAGAGGTTGCTGAGTAACCAGAGAGTAAGGTCCAGTTGACCTGGCATGCATTTTATCATCAACCAAATGATGTAATTTCAAATAATGCATATAACCTATAGTTACTGGTCTCTCAAATTTATCCCCAGTTCTACCGTCAAACAACCAAGCTTGAAAACGAGAAGGGGTTAATTTAATTTTTTCTGCAACATCATCAGGATAAGCTAGAGATAATAACTTGGCAATTTCTTCCTCATTGATACCATCAAACACTGGGGTAGCTACTGGCAATCCATTTCTTAAGTTATGAGCCAACTCTAAAATTTCTCGATCAGTTAAACTCTGAATATCGACAGAAACTCCACCACAGTTATACACTTTATTCATATAAGAACGAAGTTCTCTAGCTTGATTACTCTCATCCAAAGATATTAAATCACTAATTCTCTGACCAATTCCTTTAGCAGCCCATCCCAAATGAACCTCTAATACTTGCCCAATATTCATCCTAGAAGGAACCCCCAAAGGATTAAGAACAATATCCACAGGAGTACCATCTGCCATATGTGGCATATCTTCTATAGGAACAATTCTAGAAACAACACCTTTATTTCCGTGTCTACCAGCCATTTTATCTCCTGGCTGTAACCTTCTTTTAACTGCCAAATAGACTTTAACCATTTTCATAACCCCAGGTGGTAATTCATCACCTTGAGTTAACTTTTTACGCTTTTCTTCAAAATAAGCATCAAATTGTTGCCTTTTAAGCTCTAAAGAATCTTTTATTTGTTCCAATAAAATAGCATATTTGTTTTCTGTTAAACGAATATCAAACCAATGCCATCTATCCAACTCTTTCAAATACTCTTTAGTAATAATAGATCCCTTAGATAAACCAACAGGACCACCATTGACAACTTTACCAATTAATATTTTTTCCAATCTGTCAAATTGATCTTTCTCAACAATACGCAACTGATCATTCAAATCCTGACGATATTTACGAAGTTCATAATCTATTATTGACTGAGCTCTCTTATCACGAACAACTCCTTCCCTAGTAAATAACTGAACATCTATTACCGTTCCACTCATTCCTGATGGAACACGTAAAGAAGTATCTTTAACATCAGATGCTTTTTCTCCAAAAATAGCCCTTAGAAGCTTCTCTTCAGGAGTAAGTTGAGTTTCACCTTTAGGTGTTATTTTCCCAACAAGCACATCACCAGCAACAACCTCTGCTCCAATGTATGTAATTCCAGAATCATCTAAGCGATTAAGTTGTGTTTCTGAAAGATTACTAATATCCCTTGTTATTTCTTCAGGTCCTAGTTTTGTGTCTCTAGAAACAACTGTTAACTCTTCAATATGAACTGACGTATATCTATCATCGGAAACAACTTTTTCAGAAATTAATATAGAATCCTCAAAGTTGTAACCATTCCAAGGCATAAAAGCAACCAGCATATTTTGACCTAAAGCTAATTCCCCTAAGTCAGTAGAAGCCCCGTCAGCAAGAACGTCTCCATTAGAAATACGATCTCCTAATTTTACTATTGGTCTTTGATTGATATTAGTATTCTGATTTGATCTGGTATATTTATTAAGATTATATATATCAACACCAACTTCACCTTCATTATTCTCAGAGTCATTTACTCTAATAACTATACGATCAGCATCAACATAATCAACAACTCCACCTCTTAAAGCTTGAACAGTAGTTCCTGAATCAACAGCAACAATACGCTCAAGACCTGTACCTACAATTGGCTTTTCAGGTATTAAACATGGTACTGCCTGCCTTTGCATATTAGCACCCATCAAAGCTCTATTTGCATCATCATGTTCTAAAAATGGTATTAAAGAAGCAGCTACGGAAACTATTTGCGATGGAGCTACGTCAATATAATGAACATTTTTAGGAGATGTAAGAAGAGTTTCTCCTGATTCTCTACATGCTATTAAATCATCAATAAAACAATTATTATCATCTAATTCAGCATTAGCTTGAGCTATAACATATTTACTTTCTTCTATTGCAGAGAGATAATCTATTTGATCTGTAACACAACCTTCTATAACTTTACGATATGGCGTTTCCAAGAAACCATAACCATTTAATCTTGCATATAAAGACATCGAGTTTATAAGACCTATATTTGGTCCTTCTGGAGTCTCTATAGGACAAACCCTACCGTAATGAGTAGGATGAACGTCTCTAACTTCAAAACCAGCACGCTCTCTTGTTAATCCACCAGGACCTAATGCAGACACACGTCGTTTATGAGTAATCTCAGACAAAGGATTTGTTTGATCCATAAACTGAGATAACTGACTAGAACCAAAAAATTCTTTAATAGAAGCAGAAATAGGTTTTGAGTTAATCAAATCATGAGGCATTAAGTTTTCTGTTTCTGCCTGCCCTAATCTTTCTCTAACTGCTCTTTCAACCCTAACTAGACCTGATCTAAATTGATTTTCAGTTAATTCACCAACACATCTCACTCTTCTGTTACCTAGATGGTCAATATCATCAATTTGACCTTGGCCATTACGCAAATCAACTAAAACTTTTATTGATTCTAAGATATCTTCTTTCGTTAAAGTCATTGTATCTGCATCATTACCAAGACCAAGACGACTATTTAACTTCATACGACCAACACGAGATAAATCATATGAGATTTCATTAAAAAATAAACGTTCAAAAAGACCATTAACTGCTTCTTCAGTTGGTGGTTCTCCTGGTCTCATCATACGATAAATGGCAATCTTAGCTGACATTTGATCGATGGTCTCATCAACACGTAATGTCTGAGAAATATAAGAACCTTTATTTAAATCATTAGTATATAAAGTTTTAACTTGAACAATATTATGTTTTCTTAAAATGTCTAATATTTGATCTGTCAACTCATCATTAGCATTAGCAATAATCTCTCCTGTTTCAGGATCAATTATATTTTCAGATAAAGTTCTTCCAATTAAAAACTCATCTTTTACCAATATTTTCTCAATACCTTGCTTTGATATCTCTCTTAAATGTTTAGTATTTATACGCTTGTCTTTCTCTACTAAAACCACTCCATTCTGATCAATAAGATCAAAATTAACTATCTCTCCTTTCCATCTTTCTGGAACAAATTCTAAAACAGCATCTGTTTTATTTAAAATAAAAACATCAGAATCAAAAAAATATGAAAGAATAGACTCAGGAGAAAAACCAATAGATTTCAATAGAATAGTCACTGGCATTTTACGTCGACGATCTATACGAAAGAATAATATATCTTTTGGATCAAATTCAAAATCTAACCAAGACCCTCTATAAGGGATAATTCTTGCAGAAAATAATAATTTTCCTGAACTATGAGTTTTCCCTCTGTCATGCTCAAAGAACACACCAGGAGATCTATGCAATTGAGACACAACGACTCTTTCTGTTCCATTAACAACGAAGGAACCAGAAGATGTCATAAGTGGAATTTCTCCCATATAAACTTCTTGCTCTTTCACTTCTCTAATAATAGGCTTACTGGACTCCCTATCCATTAGAACCAAACGCAATTTAGCACGCAGAGGAGAAGCATAAGTCAAACCTCGTTGTTGACATTCTTTAACATCAAAAACTGGCTCACCAAGTTCATAGCTAACAAACTCTAATCTAGCAAATTGATTATGACTAACTATTGGAAAGATTGATAAAAAAGCGGCCTGCAAACCATCTACCGAACGTTTTAATGGATCCTTGTCAGCTTGCAAAAAAGTCTGATAAGATTGCAATTGCATTTCCAATAAACATGGAATTTTTTGTACGTCTTCACGCTTGGCAAAACTTTTACGAATGCGCTTTTTTTCGGTATACGAATAAGGCATGAACACTCCGACTCGAAATTACGCGAGCCGTCACTACGGCTCTAGGTTAACACGTTTCCAGGAAACTCTTAAAACCCAAAAGTTTCCTGGAAACGCAAAAGCCCGGAGACAACAATACCGTTATATCCGGGCAGAAATTAGAAATTACTTAATTTCAGCTTTCGCTCCAGCATCTTCTAATTTTTTCTTAATAGTTTCTGCGTCTACTTTAGCTATACCTTCCTTCACAGCCTTAGGTGAGCTATCAACCAAATCCTTAGCTTCTTTTAACCCTAAACCTGTTATTTCACGTACAACTTTAATAACGCTTACTTTATTAGCACCAGCTTCTAACAACATAACATTAAATTCTGTTTGCTCTTCCACTGCTGCAGCTGCAGCAGCAGGAGCTGCAACAGCAACAGCAGCTGCAGCTGAAACACCAAATTTATCTTCCATATCTTTAATGAGTTCAGATAACTCTAGAACTGTCATACTAGATACTGCTTCAAGAATTTCATTTTTACTTAACGACATTTTAAAGAACTCCAAAATTACATAACGCCAGACAAAATTACCTTAATAATCAACAAGTAGATAACTCTAAATTGAGGACTGCTTTAAATCACGAACCGCAGCCAAACCACGAACAAACTTAGTTGGAACCTCATTAAGAGTACGCACAAATTGCGTTATTGGTGATTGCAATGTTAATACTAATTTTGTTAACAATTCCTCACGAGAAGGCATGTTAGCTAAATTCATAACACTATCTTTATCTAATAAACTATTAGGCAAAGCACCTACTTTAATTACTAACTTGTCATTATTTTTGGCAAAATCAGCTAAAACTTTAGCTGCCGATACAGGATCAGAACTAATACCATAAATCAACGGTCCAGTTAATTTATCGACTAATAATGCAAAATCCGTATCTGCTACAACACGACGAACCAACGAGTTTTTTAAAACTCGGAGATATACGCCAGAATCACGCGCAATCTTGCGCAAAGAAGAAATAGAAGCGACATCAAGACCACGATACTCAGCCACAACAACAGACTGAGCTCCTGATAATTTTGATAAAATTTCTTGAATAACTATCGCTTTCTCTTGACGATTAAGACTCACAGGTTGGATACTCCATCTAAAAAAAAACGCCACAATATAAAAAAAGCGCTACCCGGAATCGGCGTCTGGCTGAGTTCTTATAAAAAGAAATCATTTCACAAATACGCCGTCTACGCTGGAATTGAAAAAAAACAATATTAAGCTACGCCCAAAAATGCTCCAACGATCTTTGACTGAAAATGCATATAAAACAAAGCATAGTGCTCAAAGTTTAAAAACACAACTAAACTATAGAAGACATATCAACCTTCAATCCTATTCCCATAGTTGAAGATAACGATACTTTCCTCAAATATAAACCCTTAGAAGTTGTAGGTCTACTCTTTTGTAAAGCATCAATTAAAGCTGATAAATTAGATTTTAAACTATCAACTTCAAAAGAAGCTCTACCAATACTAGTATGTATTATACCACTTTTATCTGTACGATACTGAACTTGACCAGCTTTAATATTTTTCACAGCATCAGCAACATCAGATGTAACAGTACCAACTTTGGGATTTGGCATTAAACCACGTGGACCTAAAATTTGCCCAAGAGATCCAACAATTTTCATAGCATCTGGAGAAGCAATAACCACATCAAAATCTAGTTTACCTAATTTTATAGATTCAGCTAAATCTTCAAATCCAACAATATCAGCACCAGCTAATTTTGCTTGTTCTGCTTTATCTCCCTGAGCAAATACAGCCACTCTAACTTTTCTACCGGTTCCAAAAGGAAGAACTACAGACCCACGAACTAATTGATCAGATTTTTTAGGATCAACCCCTAGCTGAACAGAAACATCAATAGACTCATCAAATTTAGCTACAGAAGTCTCTTTTACTAAATTCAAAGCATCTAAAACAGAATAATATTTTGCAGAATCTACCTTACTTACAATACTGGAAAAACGTTTGCTTATTTTTTTCATGATCAAACCACCTCTACCTTAACACCCATACTACGAGCACTACCAGCTATAGTACGAACAGCAGCATCTAAATTAGAAGCTGTTAGATCTGGCTCTTTTAACTTTGCTATATTTTCAGCTTGTTCTCTGGTTAAAACACCAACTTTATCGACATGTGGTTTCGCAGAACCTTTTTGCAAACCTATAGCTTTTTTAATTAAAACGGTAGCAGGAGGTGTTTTTAAAACAAAAGTAAAACTTTTATCAGCAAAAGCAGTAATAACAACAGGGATAGGCAATCCTACTTCCATACCTTGAGTCTTAGCATTAAAAGCCTTACAAAACTCCATAATATTCAAACCTCTCTGACCTAAAGCAGGACCGATTGGAGGTGAAGGATTAGCTTTACCTGCTGGAACTTGCAGTTTGATAAATCCTATAATTTTCTTAGCCATCAAAATCTCCTAATGGGTATTATCGCTTAAAAGCTCCCCTTACAAAACAAAAAACCAATTAAGTTTTTTCTACCTGAGCAAACTCAAGCTCAACAGGAGTTGATCTCCCAAAAATTGTTACAGAAACTCTAATTTTATTCTTTTCGTAATTAATCTCTTCCACATTTCCATTAAAATCAGCAAACGGACCATCTTTTACACGAACAACCTCACCAATTTCAAATAAAATTTTCGGTCTAGGTTTTTCATTACCCTCTTCTATTTTAGAAAGAATTTTTTCAACTTCTTTACTTGATATAGGAGTAGGTTTATTACCAGAACCACCTAGAAAACCAGTTATACGATTAGTGTTTCTAACCAAATGCCAAGTTTCATCAGTTAGTTCCATTTCTAAAAGCATATATCCTGGAAATATAGATCTTTCTGTAATATTTTTTTGGCCATTTTTAACATCTATAACTTCTTCAGAAGGAATCAAGATTTTACCAAAAAAAGGACGTAAATTAGAAGCATCAATACGATCATTTAGTACTTTTAAAACATTCTTTTCCATGCCAGAAAAAACATGAACGATGTACCAACTTTTACTCATTAGAAATACCTATTTCCATCCTAAAAAATGCAATAAAGCAAAAACTCTATACATTTATCAATAAAACATATAAATAAACTAAACAAGAAAGCAAAAACAAAAACCACACCAGTCATTCTTAATGATTCTTTACGAGATGGCCATGAAACTAATTTAAGCTCAAAAAAAGAATCTCTAAAAAATATAAACAGCAGTTTTCTATAAGAGGTAAAAAATAACAACAAAAATGAAAATAAAAAAGATAACAACAAAAATGTTAATCTCAATATTTTTTTTTCATTATCAAAAAACAAAAACAAAAAACCACCAAGGAAAATAAAAATAGACAAAAACAACTTCAATCTATCCATAAAACCATGATAGTTTTCTAAATTAGAAATAGACATTTTAAATAAACTAAACCCATATACTAAGATATTGTTGCTGGCAGGGGCAGTAGGAATCGAACCTACAACCTTCGGTTTTGGAGACCGACGCTCTGCCAATTGAGCTATACCCCTACAAAAGAACTAATTATTACAATAATAGGGCTACATAGTACTACTAAATAACATAAATATCTACAAATTTATAATTGTTTTTTTAAACAATAACTTTAGATACTACACCAGCACCTACAGTTCTTCCTCCTTCACGTATAGCAAAACGTAATCCTTCTTCCATTGCTATAGGAGCTAATAATTTTACTGTAATACTAACATTATCACCAGGAAGAACCATTTCTTTATCTGCTGGTAATTCTATAGTCCCAGTAACATCAGTAGTACGGAAATAAAACTGAGGACGATAACCTTTAAAGAAAGGAGTATGACGACCACCTTCTTCTTTTGACAACACATAGACTTCAGCTGTGAATTCTGTATGAGGAGTAATAGAACCAGGCTTAGCTAAAACTTGACCACGCTCAACATCTTCTCGTTTGGTACCTCTTAATAAAATACCAACATTATCACCAGCCTGACCTTGATCCAATAATTTTCGGAACATTTCAACACCGGTGCAAGTAGTCTTAACTGTGTTCTTAATACCTACTACCTCAATCTCTTCTCCAACCTTTACTATACCTCTTTCTATACGACCTGTAACAACAGTGCCTCTTCCAGAGATAGAAAACACATCTTCAACAGGCATCAAAAAAGCCCCATCTATAGCACGCTCAGGAGTTGGTATATATTGATCTAAAGCATCAGCCAAAGCTAAAATAGCCTTCTCACCTAAATCACCCTTGTCACCTTCCAATGCTAATTTGGCAGAACCCTTAATAATAGGAGTATCATCACCAGGAAAGTCATACTTAGACAAAAGCTCACGAACTTCCATCTCTACAAGCTCAAGAAGTTCCTCATCGTCAACCATATCAGCTTTATTCAAAAAAACTACGATATATGGAACACCAACTTGACGAGATAATAATATATGCTCTCTAGTTTGTGGCATAGGACCATCAGCCGCAGAAACGACAAGAATGGCTCCATCCATCTGAGCAGCCCCTGTAATCATGTTTTTTACATAGTCAGCATGACCAGGACAATCAACATGAGCATAATGACGACTAGCAGTCTCATACTCAACATGAGATGTATTTATAGTAATACCTCTAGCCTTTTCTTCTGGAGCAGCATCAATCTGAGCATACCCACGAGCTTCACCACCAAACTTAACTGCCAAAACGGTAGTAATAGCCGCTGTCAAAGTTGTTTTACCATGATCAACGTGACCAATAGTACCAACGTTTACGTGCGGCTTACTACGTTCAAACTTGCCTTTCGCCATACAGCAACTCCAAATACTGATTAAATCTATAACAGGAAGAAATAACCTTCTGGTGCCCATGACGCGGATTGAACGCGTGACCTCTCCCTTACCAAGGGAGTGCTCTACCACTGAGCCACATGGGCGTTATGGAGCGAGTGAAGGGAATCGAACCCTCGTCATAAGCTTGGAAGGCTTCAGCTCTACCATTGAGCTACACTCGCAAAAAATCAAAAAATGGTGGAGGCGGTTGGATTCGAACCAACGTAGGCGCAAGGCCAACAGATTTACAGTCTGCCCCCTTTAACCACTCGGGCACCCCTCCAGTAAACATATTCTATCTTTGTAATTTTGAATGAATTTGTAAAAAAATCAATTAATAAAAGTTATTTATACAAAAAAAACACTAAGAAGCGAATGTATGTTTCTAAAAAACAACATACAACATATTCCAAAATAATATTTTTTATGTTTCTTATTAATTTTTATTCAATATAAACAAGTAACATTATAAACAAATTGTATTTAAAAAATATTGCCCTATAGTTATAAATTACTATTTACTATTTTCTTGATAATAATTAAACATCTTTGTGCTTTTAGGTTAGGGACTTTTAAAATTTCAATGTTATCTATATACAAATCTTTTATATCAGAAAATTCTAAAATCTCTTCTTCTGGTATTTTACCTTTCATTGCGCATATTAAACCTTCACTATCAACTAAATGTTTTGATAGTAAAACAAAATTTTTTAAAGAAGAGAAAGCTCTTGAAATAAGAATATCAAATTTATAACCATGTAGAGACTCTACTCTAGATTGTATTATTTTTAAATTTGATAAGTTTAAAACTCCAATGGCCTGTCTCATAAAAGCTGTTTTCTTTCCAATAGACTCTACACAAAAAATATTCCAATCTGGTCTCATAATAGACAAGATAATTCCTGGTAATCCTGCCCCTGAACCAACATCACAAATATTAATATTTTTCTTTATAGACAATTTATCTAAAGATGGTAAAACTGAAATACTATCAATGATATGATTAGTAACAATATCAAAAGTATTTTTTATGGATGTAATATTGTATATATTATTCCAATGTTTAATATATGATGAATATTTCTCCAACATGTCTTTTTGTTCTATAGATAAATAGACATTCATTTTGTCACATGATTCAAATAATAAACTACCAATATTATCTCTATTAAGAATCATTTTTTGTTCCTTAGGCTTTTTATATAAATAAGCAAAACAGAAATTGCTGCTGGAGTAACACCTGATACTCTGGAAGCCTGACCAATTGTCTCTGGTTTATATTCCTTAAGCTTTTGTCTAGCTTCAATAGATAAATTTTTTAAATTATCATAATCTATATTATTAGGTATCAACTGATTTTCATAATCAGAAAATCTTTTAACTTCATCCATCTGCCTTAAAACATAACCATCATACTTGATATTAATATCTATTTGCTCTGAAATAAGCTTATTATCTTTTAAACCAGGACCTACTAAATAATCTCCATTGTCTTTCTTTACTTGCATTAAATGCATGTAATCTATCCCTGGTCTTTTTAGAATATCAAAAACCCGATATTCCCTATCTAAATTTTTACCTACAGAAGAATCAGAAAAAACATTCAATAAAAAGCGTGGGTTTAAATATGTACTTCTTAGCCTATTTAACTCTTTTTCAATTAAGTCACGTTTTTTATTAAACATTCCCCACCTAATATCATCAATCAATCCAAAACTTCTACCTATTTCAGTAAGCCTTAAATCAGCATTATCCTCTCTTAATAGCAAACGATACTCAGCTCTCGAAGTAAACATTCTATAAGGCTCACTTACACCGATAGTTATAAGATCATCTATCATTACCCCAATATAAGCATCACTTCTTTTAGGACTCCATTGAGATTCTCCACGAGAATATCTAGAAGCATTCAATCCTGCAATCAAACCTTGTGCAGCAGCTTCTTCATATCCAGTAGTACCATTTACTTGACCTGCAAAAAACAATCCTGATATATATTTTGTTTCTAGAGTTGATTTTAAACACTTTGGATCAAAAAAATCATACTCTATAGAATACCCAGGTCTTAATATATGAGCATTTTCTAAACCATCTAAAGAATGAACCAAATCAATCTGAACATCAAAAGGTAAACTTGTAGATATACCATTTGGATAAATTTCATTTGTATTTAGTCCTTCAGGCTCTAAAAATACTTGGTGAGATTCCTTATCAGAAAAACGAAAAACCTTATCCTCTATTGAAGGACAGTACCTAGGACCAACACCTTCTATAGATCCATTATAAAGAGGTGATCTATCAAAAGCATTTCTAACTATCTCATGCGATACAGAATTAGTTCTTGTGATCCAACAAGGTAATTGTGTAGGATGAATACTTTCATCATTTATAAATGAGAAACATGGAATAGGATTTGTATCACCATGTTGTATCTGTAATCTTTCATAATTAATTGTACGACCGTCTATTCTAGGAGGGGTACCTGTCTTTAATCTACCAACAGAAAAACCAATATCTTTAAATTTATTAGCTAATAAAATAACTGAAGAATCACCAGCTCTACCACCATGAATTCTGTTATCTCCAATATGCATTAAGCCATTTAAAAATGTTCCTGCTGTTAAAATAACAGATTTAGAATTAAACAAAACACCCAACTGAGTACGAACACCTACAACAGATTCATTTTTGATAACTATATCATCAACCAACTGTTGAATTACCCAAAGATTATTTTGATTTTCTAAAACTTTTCGAATATAGGATCGATATAATAATCTATCAGTTTGTGCTCTTGTTGAGCGTACAGCAGGACCTTTCGATGAATTTAGTATCCTAAAATGTATACCAGCATAATCAGCAGCTAAAGCCATAATGCCACCTAAAGCATCTATTTCTTTTACTAAATGACCTTTCCCTATTCCTCCAATAGATGGATTACAAGACATTTGACCTAATGTATCTATATTATTTGTTAATAATAAGGTTTTTGATCCTTGTCTAGATGAAGATAGAGCGGCTTCTGTTCCTGCATGTCCACCACCTATAACTATTACATCAAATTTGTCAGGATAAATCATAAATTCCTTTTTTATAAATTATTATGAATTTTTTATTATATTTAATTATATATAAATGATTATAATAATAATGATCAATAAAATCTGTTAATAACTATATTTTATAGTTTTATATCAACAACTTATATATAAAAAAAATCATGTAAAAACACTGTTTAATGTTTTAACAAAATATGAATAACTTTTTAAAATAAAAAAAATATAAAGTTATTAAGAATAACTTATAAAATTATTCACAGCTAAATTTTTAATGAAAATTTTTTTGATAAAAATATTTAATATATTTAATTATTATGAATTTTTTATTATATTTAATTATATATAAATGATTATAATAATAATGATCAATAAAATCTGTTAATAACTATATTTTATAGTTTTATATCAACAACTTATATATAAAAAAATCATGTAAAAACACTGTTTAATGTTTTGACAAAATATGAATAACTTTTTGAAAATAAAAAATATAAGGTTATTAAGAATAACTTATAAAGTTATTCACAACTAAATTTCTATTAAAAAAATTATTTTCCAATACAGAAATTGGAAAAAATATTATCTAACATGTTTTCAGTAGTAAAATGTCCTGTTATATAACACAGTTCTTTATGAGATAATCTTAATTCTTCAGCTATTAAATCAATTCTTAATTCTTGTTCTGATAAATAATCTAAAGATGTTTTAAGATGTTCTAATGATTGATTTAAAGAGAATAAATGCCTTTCTCTTGCTATCCATCTTGTTTCTTCTAGTTTATCTAAACCTACTATTTCTAGTATTTTATTTTTTATTGAGTCTATACCTATTTTCTCAGTTGCTGATACAAATAGAATATTATCGTTATTTGCTATTTTATTAACAAGATCAATTTTATTAAAAATTTCTAATACTGGAGTATTACTAGGAAATTTAATTAAATTATCATTATTATTCTGATTAGAGATATCTTTAATGTGAAGTATAAGATCTGCTTTTGATATTTCTTCTAAGCTTTTTCTTATACCTATCTTTTCTATTTGATCGTTACTTTCTCTAATTCCTGCTGTATCTATTATGTTTATTAAAATTCCATTTATAGTTATTTTGTTACTAATTTTATCTCTAGTAGTTCCTGCTATAGGAGTAACTATAGCTATTTCTTCTTCTGATAAAGCATTTAGGATACTAGATTTACCAACATTAGGTTCTCCAGCAATAACCACATTAATGCCATTTTTAATAATTATTCCTTTTTTAGTAGTTTCTATAAAAAGCAATAAATTTTTTTTTATTTGTTCTAATGATTCTAGTATTTGTTTCTTTTGTATAAAGATAATATCTTCTTCTGGAAAATCTATGTTAGCTTCTATAATAACTCTTGTTTTTATCAATTCTTCTGTTATTTCATGTATTCTTTTAGAAGGTTCTCCAGATAGGGAGAGCATTGCACTTTTAGCAGCTTCTATTGATACAGCATCAATCAAGTCTGATATTGCTTCTGCTTGAGCTAGATCAATTCTTCCATTTAAAAATGCTCTTTTTGTAAACTCTCCTGGATTAGCTAAACGAATTTTATTTTCAGCTCCAGCATCAAGACACATAGATAATATCTCATGTATAACAATATTTCCTCCATGTCCTTGTAATTCTAGAACATCTTCTCCAGTATAAGATTCTGGAGATTTACAAAAAAATACTATACCTTTGTCTATTATGTAATTATTTTTATTTTTAAATGGCAAATAATAAACATGGCGATTGTTTAGAATCCTTCCAAAAAGATTTAACATTATCAATGATAAATCTTTACCTGAGATACGAACTATTCCAATAGCACCTTTTCCTTCAGCTGTAGATATAGCAGCAATAGGAGAATCATCATACATTCTGGACATAAAATTTGTATTCTTATTACTTTATTTAAGTGGAGGTATATTAATTATTATTTAATGTTACGAGTTATAAACCACTGTTGAGCTATGGATAGTATATTGTTAATACACCAATACAAAACTAATCCTGACGGAAAGAAAAACATCATCCCACCAAATACTAGAGGCATTATCATCATAATTTTTGCTTGAAGAGGATCAGGTGGAGCTGGATTTAATTTTATTTGAATGATCATAGTTATAATCATTACTATAGGTAGTATAAAATAAGGATCCCTAGTGGACAAATCATTAATCCATAAAATCCAAGGAGCCCCTCTCATTTCAACGCTTGATAGCAACACCCAATAAAGAGATATAAATACTGGTATTTGTACAAGTATAGGCAAACAACCACCTAAAGGGTTGATTTTTTCTTTACGGTACATTTCCATTACAGCTGAGTTAAATTGTTGCGCATCATCGCCATACTGTTTTCTTAGAGCTTGTATTCTCGGAGAGATATCTTTTAGTTTAGACATGGATCTATAACTTTTTGAAGCTAGTGGAAAGAATAGTATCTTTATCATTAGCGTAAGTATTACAATGGACCATCCCCAATTTTTTATAAAAGAATATATAAAGTTCATTAATGAAAAAATAGGTTTGGCTATTATAGTGAATATTCCATAATCTACAACTAAATCCAATCCATTTGCTATAGATGCCATTTTGTTTTGATCTTGTGGCCCTACCCATAGTTGGGATTCATTTTCTAAAAAACCATTAGGCTCTATACTTTTTAAAGATTGGATAGTTCTGATTGCAAATATTTTTTTATTCTTATCTAGTTCTATTATCTCATTTCTGCGTGTCGAATTTTCTGTTGGTATCCATGCAGTAGTAAAGTAATGCTGCACCATAGCTATCCAACCATTATCAGTTTTTTGTATATATTTGGCTTTATTTTTAGAGACATCTTGAAATGAAATTTTTTGAAATTTTTCTTTTTCAGAAAAAACAGCCATTCCAGTAAAAGTATTATAAAATCTAGAACTTTCTGTAGGTTCACTATTATCACGCATTATTTGAAAATAAATATTGGAATTCAATATATTTTCACTTTTGTTGATGATTTTATGTTTAACTTGAATGTTATATTTTCCATTCTCTAATATAAATTTCTTTATTAACAAAACTCCATTTTGTTCACATGAGAATTCAGCTTCTGACTTATCAGCATCTTGTGTTTTATAATTTAAATTAAATTTAGAATAATGATTAGGTAAAGAACTAGAGCCAATAAGACCAGATTGTACAATATAAGTAAAATCATCTGTTAAATTCAGAAGTGATATTGGTTTTTTGTTGTTGTCTGAATAATTCAGCAATTCAGCTTTGACTAATTGTGCTCCATTATTACTGAATGTTATTTTTAGAACTCCATTTTCTAATGTTGTGAATTCGCTATTTTGAATATTTAAATTATTTTTTATAATTTCACTATTTGTGGACAAATGATTATTTATTGTTTGTTCTTCTGATTTTGGTTTTTTATTGTCAAATAACAACACATCAGATTTTTGTGTTTTTTCTATCTGCCAGTTATTCCATATAACTAATAAAGAAAATGAAAAAATTATCCAGAGAATTGTTCGTTTAATATCCATTTTTAAATTATACCTGATATGTGATGTATTTATATATTTAATTTATTTCTGTTTTGATGGCACAGGATCATTTCCACCACTACATAAAGGGTTGCAACGTAAAATACGAAAGACAATCAATAACACAGCACTAAACATGCCATGCTTTTTTATTGCTTCAATAGCGTAGCATGAACATGAAGGAGTAAATCTACATTGAGTTCCAATTAATGGGCTCAATAAATATTGATATAACTTAATAAGTACAATTGCTATATTTTTGTACATTTTGATATTTTGTTAAAATGGTAATCAATTTCAGATCTGACATTTTTTTTGATATTTCTTAGTGACGATAATGGTATTTTATTACATAGCCTTACTACATAATCTCTTCTAGGTAATATTATTATATTAAGTCTAAAAGACTCGCGAATAACACGTTTAATAGCATTGCGTATAATAGCATTGCGAGCCATTTTTTTTGATATGACAAGCCCAATTCTACCTGTTAGATGCATTTTGTCTTCACTCATACATAAAGCTGAATTAACAGAAAAAAATCTACCTTTCGACAGAATTTTTCCATTAAGTACAGCTTTATATTCATAAGATTTATGTAAACGAGCAGTAGCAGGGAATTTAGCTGTTTTTTTGTATTTAGTATTCAACTCCGTTAATATTTTACTTTTTTATTAAACAGCTAGGCGCTTCCTACCTTTAGCTCTGCGTGCATTTATAATTGCACGCCCTGATCGTGTTTTCATTCTTATACGGAAGCCATGAGTGCGCTTACGGCGCAAGACAGAAGGTTGATAAGTTCGTTTCATTGGTTATTTTAAAAAAAAGAACAACAGTCAAATTAAACTATATTGCAATATTAAGATAGACAAATTTATCATTATTTCTTTCTAAAATAAAGCAAAACATTATATATAACTATGATTTCGGTTAATTGCAATTTTTTAATTATTTGCAATACTAAAAAATATTAGATGTATATTAGAGTAATCCATAAATTTCTTCAAGTTGTTTATATTGTATACTTTGAAAATTGTTAATTTATAAATAATATGTATTATTGTAAAATTTCACTAGTTTATATGCGTTTGTTTAAGGTAAAATCAAAGTTTATAAAATCAAAGTTTATAAAATATATAT